>MQUF01000025.1 GCA_001914235.1 Desulfobulbaceae bacterium DB1 | reverse complement strand
CTCGGGCGAATACGCAAAAAATGGGGTGATTCTTTCCCAATTTCTTCGCCAGGATTGGCCGATGGACTAAAGTGGACCCCTGAGTCAAGACAAAAAAACACAGAGTTTAAGCTGCACATTTGACTTCATCCACAGCTGGACGGCGCTGTCCCGATTTGATCTTTTCTGGTGCTGCCTGTTCAGTTTTCTTTTCTCTGTCTGGGAATCTGTCCACGATCAACGCCCCGCCGTGCTTTGCGAACCGGTACGCAACATCTGGCGTCTTTTGCCCTAGCGCTTTATGAGGGCGCTCTGTGTTGTAAAAGACAAAATATTTGCTCAGGCCCGCAGCCAGGTCACCCATCGATGTATAGTCCTTCAGGTACACATCTTCATATTTCACATTACGCCAGAGACGCTCAACGAAAATGTTGTCGAAGGCGCGACCCCTCCCATCCATACTGATGGTTATTTCTTCCCGTTTCAACACCGAGATAAAGGCGGCGCTGGTGAACTGTGAGCCTTGGTCCGTGTTGAAGATTTCCGGCTTGCCGTAGGTGCGTAAGGCTTCCTCCAGGCAATCGACACAGAATGCTGCATCCATACTGTTGCTGATCTGCCAGCTCAATACCCGTCGTGAGTACCAGTCTATGACCGCTGTCAGGTAGGTGAATCCGCGGGCCAGCCGGATGTAGGTGATATCCGTGCTCCACACCTGGTTTGGCCTGACCACTGGAACACCACGCAGCAGATAGGGATACACCTTGTGCTCGGGACACGGTTTACTGGTATTCGGCCCGGGCGCCATACCTGCCAGGCCCATTCCCCGCATCAGACCTTGTATCCGTTTTCGATTCACGGCATAGCCTGCTGTTTCGAGAAAGATCACCATCCGGCGACTGCCGTAAAACGGGTGACGGGTGTATTCCTCGTCGATCAGACGACTGAACAGCAGACTATCCTCCTTGACAGGCCTGGACTTCTGCTGCGCGTAAAGCGTCGCACGAGAGACCCCGGCCAGAATGCATTGCCGACTCACGGAAATCACCCCTTCTTTGGCTATCCAGCCTCGTCGTGTCATTACCGGCTGATCCCGGACTTTTTTTTAAGCCAGTCCAGTTCTACCTTCAGCTTTCCAATCTCACTGAACAGCAGCTCCGGCTCTTGGTGCCCGGCAATCGGCTTGGGGCCTCTTTTGCCTTCAAACAAGGTCTTGGCTTGCTCCTGGATCTCTTTCTTCCAGTGCCCAACCGTAATGGGATGGACGCCATACTCTTGCCCGATCTCATTGATTGTTTTTTGCCCCCTCAGTGCCTCCAAGCCAACCTTTGCCTTGAACTCCGGAGTGTGGACCTTTCTCTTTTTCTTTTCGCTCATCACTTCCTGCTCCTTGATGGTAGCGCATAGCTTAAATTGCTGTCTCAAAACTGGGGTCCACTATAGAGCGACTGGATATTCACCATACACCCAAGCATGGCAGTTGGCTCAATATGGCAGAGATTGAACTCAGTGTGCTAAAAGGACAATGCCTGAACCGTCGGATCGCCGACATGTCAACCATGCAGGCTGAAGTAGCGGCATGGGAAAGCGACCGAAACAACAGCACCAGAAAAATTGATTGGCAGTTTACTACAACGGATGCAAGAATTAAGCTGAAACGTCTTTATCCGAATTTATAAATGTTACATGGTACTAGGCTTTCCCGATTCTTACCGGAAAGGACATTTCTGGTGTTTCGGCACGACCAGGGTCGGCAAGACCCGGGTTATGGAGCACATTATCGAACAGGACATCCGCAAGGGATATTCCGTGGTGGCCATCGATCCGAAGGGTGATATCGACCTCTTTTCCAAAATCACCCAGCTTGCTATCGACACAGGCCGGCAACAGGATCTGATGCTGATCACTCCGATTTTCCCGCAGTACAGTGCCATTCTCGATCCGCTTTCGTCCTACTATATGCCGGAGGAGCTGGTTGCCCATATCACCGCCGGGGTTGCCGTTGGCAGAGAGCCGTACTTTTTCGGCGTGGCCTACGAGGTGAGTCTGGTGGTGGTTCAGGCCCTGATCATGCTGGCGGAAGTTGCCGGCAGAAAACCTTCTTTCAATCTCAACGACATCAAGAACCACATCAGCCATCAGGACTTGGAGCGGTTGAAGGAAAAAATCGATTACATCGACACGCCGGAAGCGGAACAGCTTTCCCGTGATATCCAGAAAATCCTGAGCACCCCGGCTGATTACTATTCCAAGGTGGCCAGTTCCCTGCGGGTGGCCCTGACCGAACTTACTTCGGGGAATGTGGGCAGGATCATCGGTAAGGCCGATGAAAACCGTTTTGTCCGGCGACTGGAGCAGGGCAAGGGCATCATCCTGGTTGTGCAGCTCGGGTCTCTGCTTACCAAGCGGGCCGCCTATACGGCGGGCAAGGTCATCATCTCCATGATCCAGGCCTTTGTGGGCCGGGTCTATTCCAGCGGGAAAAACGTCTCCCCGACGCTGGTTCTGCACATCGATGAGGCGCAATCGGTGCTCTACCAGGGCATCGAGGATCTTTTCGCCAAGGCCGGCGGAGCCGGGGTGTTCATTCACAGCTATTGCCAGTCCATCAGCCAGTTGTTCGCCGAGGTGGGCGAAGACCGGGCCAACACCATTCTGGACAACTGCAACACCAAACTCTTCATGCGGGTTCCAGACGCGCATACCGCGAGCTACGTCTCCGAACATCTCGGCGAACAACGGCGGTTCTCGCCGATTATCTCCCTGGGAGGCGGACTCTCCATCCGGGAGACTGAGGAGGTCAGGATCAAGCACACCGAGGTCCTGAACATGGCACCTCGGGAATTGTTTCTAAACACCTACTCCGGCACCTACAAAGGAAAAACGGCGGCGGTGCGGGATTCTTCGCTCAAAGTCACATTTCCGAATCTGTCCAGGGAGCTGAGTTCTGCACAAAGTATCGAAACAGGTGTCCAGTAGTGGAGTTGTTGCATCATTGGATTGGTTCGGCAGACCTGGGAAGTGGATTGTTGTGGTTGACGATTTTTTTGTTTTCCGTGGCAACTGGTGTATTGCTCTTCGGCAAAAGGAAAGGTCCGCCCATTGTCAGAGAAATGACCTTGCGCGAGCTGTCAGACATTTGGACAAAAAAGGAAAAGAAAAAAGAAACGGAAACGAAGACTATTCATATCTCTGAGTTGTCCTCTTTGTGGCGTGATGAAAAACTGATCGCCGAACTGGGTAGACTGCCTGAGTTGAAGAGCCATAGGGCTGCATCATTTATGGCGCAATATGTTATCCAGGGTTGTCAGGCTATGCAGCGAATAAGGACAGAAACAACCTTGTTTCTGCCTGGAATTGGGGAATGAAATATCTTGGTATCCCCTCTCCTAATCCCTGTCTTGTTGAACGTTTTCCTGAACAGCGACAAGTTCGTTATGTCCCATCGGAAAGGGATTTCTGGAAAGTATATGAAGTTGCTGAAAGTCCCCAGGACAAGGTTATGCTGTTGGCATACCTTCATTTGGCTGCTCGTCGTGGTGAGTTGTTCGGTTTACGCTGGCAAGATGTAGATTTTGCTGAAGCCAGAGTAAGGCTTTTTACCCGTAAACGAAAAGACGGCTCTCTGGAATCAGATTGGTTGCCAATGACGGATGACCTTTACAATGCCTTGCTTGTCCATAAACAGGAATGCGAAAATGGGGAATGGGTGTTCCCGAACCCGAAAGCGGATATTCCTTATCTGGAACGCAATAAATGGATGGGTAGGCTTTGTAAGAGTGCTGGAGTGAAGAAATTCGGGCTTCATGCAATTCGTCATTTGACTGCAAGCATTCTGGCCCAGGCCGATGTTTCCCTAATTGATATTCAATCAATTTTGCGTCACAGGAAACTGGCAACAACGGAGAGATACATCAGAAGGTTGTCATCATTGAGACCAGCATTGAGAGTCCTTCCGGGAAGAGCCACAAAAAGCCACCAAGTGGAGCCACCACAAAAAAAAAGGGATTGCGTTGTCACCCGCAATCCCTGACTATACCTGGCGGGGCCGACCGGGCTCGAACCGGCGACCTCCGGCGTGACAGGCCGGCGTTCTAACCAACTGAACTACGACCCCGGAAATTTGGTGGGCGGTACAGGGATCGAACCTGTGACCCTCGGCTTGTAAGGCCGATGCTCTCCCAGCTGAGCTAACCGCCCGTTCAAATGATGCGTTTATTTAACAGTAACGCCTTGTCTCGTCAACAAAAAAACACCGACAATCCAAAAAAAAAGGCTGCTCGAACAACACTATCCTTCCGTGATTACAGAATAAGCTCTTAATGTTGCGACAGGTTGTTCCCTGACTCAACTTGGGGTATTTCAGGATGGAAATTTGCAGGCATTTCATCCTTGAACAATTTTTCGCCATTTTGGCAGACAATGGCCTTTTCAAGCACTTTATCCATATGATCGACCAATTCAATGGTGAGACTTTTAAGGATTTTGGCAGGAATCTCTTTCAGATTCCTTTCGTTTTCCTTTGGAATCAATACATGTTTGATATTGCCGCGTTTGGCGGCAAGAAGTTTCTCCGTTAAACCGCCGATGGGCAAAACACTTCCCCGCAGGGTGATTTCACCGGTCATGGCCAGATCCCTGCGCACCGGAAGCTTCAACAAGGCGGAAACCATTGATGTCGCCATGGTGATGCCGGCGGAAGGGCCATCCTTGGGAATAGCTCCTTCCGGCACATGGACATGAATATCAAGTTTTTGATAGAAATCAACACTTAACCCGAGGCGGCTTGCCCTGGTCCGCACGTAACTCAGTGCTGCTTGGGCGGATTCCTGCATGACATCGCCTAGTTTCCCGGTTATGGTCAATTTGCCGCTGCCGGGCATCAACGCAGTTTCAATCTGCAGCAGCTCACCACCGACTTCCGTCCAGGCAAGACCGGTCGTTAATCCGACGGCGTCTCTTTCTTCAGCCTGGCCGTAGCGAAACCTGGCAACACCCAGATACTTGGCGATCGACTGGGCACTAATCCGATACTGCTTCTTCTTTCCGGACTTTAACCGATCCCTGGCGATTTTCCGGCAGATACTGGCAAGATTTCTTTCCAGGTTCCGGACACCGGCCTCACGGGTATAACGGCGGACGATTTCAAGAACCGCTCCATCATGAAAAATGATGTCGTTTTCCTTAAAACCGTTTTCCCTTAACTGCTTGGGAACAAGATATCCCTTGGCAATCTGCAGTTTGTCCTCTTCCGTGTAGCCTTCAAGCTTGATGACCTCCATCCTGTCCTGCAAAGGAGCGGGAATGGCGGGCAGATTGTTGGCGGTGGTGATGAACAAGACATCGGAAAGATCGTAATCCAGATCAAGATAATGATCGTTGAAACTGTTGTTCTGTTCCGGGTCAAGAACCTCAAGCAGCGCCGAGGAGGGATCCCCCCTGAAATCCATGCTCATCTTATCAATTTCATCAAGGCAGAAGACGGGGTTGTTGACCTTGACCTTTTGCAGGGAATGAATGATCTTACCCGGCAATGCGCCGATATAAGTGCGTCGATGGCCTCTGATTTCCGCCTCATCGCGCACGCCACCCAAGGAAACCCGGACGAATTTTCGCTCCATGGCCCGAGCAACTGATTTACAGAGCGAGGTCTTGCCGACACCCGGAGGCCCGACAAGGCAAAGAATCGGGCCTTTAATTTTCTTGACCTGCACCTGAACGGCAAGATATTCAAGGATACGCTCCTTTGGTTTGCCCAATCCGAAGTGGTCCTCGTCAAGTATCTTTTCCGCTTTCTTGATATCAATTTTCGAACGGGTTTTCTCGTGCCAGGGAAGGCTGAGTATCGTATCGATATAATTTCGGACCACTGTCGCTTCAGCCGACATGGGCGGCATCATCTTCAGCTTTTTCAACTCCTGTTTGGCCTTGTCCTTGGCCGCCGTGGGCATTTTTTTCTTCTCGACCTGCAACTCAAGCTCGGCAAGTTCGGAACTCATATCATCCTTGCCGCCGCCCATCTCTTTTTGGATGATGCGCATCTGCTCGGCCAGATAATAGTCCTTCTGAGTCTTTTCCATCTTCTTCTTTACCTGAGCGCGGATATTTTCCTCCAGGGAAGCAATCTCACTCTCTTTATGGATCAGACCCAGTACCAGTTCCATCCGATCAAGAAGCGAAATGGTATTTAATATCTGCTGCTTTTCGTCGCTGTTGACGGGCAGATGACCGGCAAGAAAATCAATAAACTTGGCCGGATTATCGATTTTGGTGAGACTTTTGACAACTTCGCTCGGTATTTTTTTGTTATGCTTGGTGTATTGCTTAAAAGAAGCAAGGATTTCACGTATGTAGGCCACGGTGAGGTTGTCTGACTGTGCTGTCTCCTGATAATCCTCAACCTCCACGGTAAAGTAATCCTTGGAGGGCTGAAAGGAAACTATCTTCCCCCGATGCTTGCCTTCGACAAGGGCCTTAATCGTTCCATCCGGAAGCCGTAAAAGTTGAAGCACGGAAGCGACTGTGCCGATCCGGTGCATACCATCCTCGTCGGGATCGTCAACCGAAGCATCAATCTGGGTACTGAGAAAAATACTGGTGCGGGCGGACATGGCCTGCTCGAGTGCCTTGATGGACTTGGTCCTGCCCACCACAAGCGGCGCCACCATATACGGGAACAAAACGATATCCCGCAGGGGCATCATGGGATAAATATTTGTTACAATTTCTGACATAATAGCACTTGGAGTTCTCGTTTAAGGTGAAACTGCGGAGAAGGAAAAAAAAGGGAGACATGCGCCTCCCTGTCAGGTGCGTTTATGCGCTCTTTTTATTCTCGCTTTCATAAAGGACAACAGGGTAATCACCGTTCAGGATAACCTGTTCGCTGATGACGCACTCCTTGACATTGGCTTCGGACGGCAACTCAAACATGATATCAAGCATGGCTTTTTCCATGACGGATCGCAATCCCCTGGCGCCTGATTTCCGTTTCATCGCCTCCTTGGCAATCGCCCGAAGAGCTCCCTCGGTAAAACGCAGACGAATATTCTCGAAATCAAAAAGTTTTTCGTACTGCTTGGTCAGGGCATTTTTCGGTTCCCGCAGAATTCTGACAAGATCTTCCTCTTCCAGTTCTTCCATGGTGGCAATGACAGGCAAACGGCCGACCAGTTCGGGAATCAAGCCGAATTGCAAAAGATCTTCCGGTTGAATGGCAGCCAGCACCTCTCCCATCTTTTTCTGGGTTTTACCGACAACCTTTGCTCCAAAGCCAATGGACTTGGTGCCTGTTCGTCTTTTGATGACCTTTTCCAAACCGACAAACGCCCCGCCGCAGATAAAGAGGATATTTGACGTATCGATCCTGACATAATCCTGCTGAGGATGTTTCCTGCCGCCTTTGGGCGGAACACTGGCAACCGTTCCCTCGATAATTTTCAGCAGGGCCTGCTGCACCCCTTCCCCGGAAACATCCCTGGTAATGGACGCGCTGTCGGATTTACGGGCAATTTTATCGATCTCATCAATATAAACGATGCCGCGACTGGCCCTCTCAATATCGTGATCCGCGGCCTGAAGCAGGTTGACCAGGATATTTTCCACATCCTCACCCACATAGCCTGCTTCGGTGAGCGTGGTGGCATCGGCAATGGCAAAAGGCACGTTGAGTATCTTGGCCAGTGTCTGGGCGAGCAGGGTCTTGCCGCTGCCGGTGGGCCCAATCAGGATAATATTGCTCTTCTGCAGCTCAACATCGCCTTCCTTATTGGTGTACTTGGCCTCAACCCTTTTATAGTGGTTGTGGACGGCAACCGACAGGATGCGTTTTGCCAGATCCTGTCCGATGACATACTGGTCGAGATGGTTCTTGATTTCACGGGGCTTCAGAATTACTCCGCCTGTCTGCTCTTCAAGTTCCTGCAGCCGGTCCTCGCTGACAATCTCATTACAGAGATCAATGCACTCATCGCAGATATAGACATTCGGCCCGGCAATCAGTTTTCTGACCTCGTCCTGGCTCTTGCCGCAAAAAGAACAGATAACGGTGATATCACTTCCATGGTCTTGCGCCATAATCAGACCTCCTCGTCAATATTTTCCCGTTTTCCCAGGACTTTGTCAATCAGACCGTATTCTTTTGCTTCCAGCGCGCTCATGAAATAGTCGCGCTCCGTGTCAGTCTGAATTTTTTCCATGGGCTGACCGGTGTGATGGGCAAGAAGAGTATTCAGATCTTCGCGCATCCGCAGTATCTCCCGGGCATGGATGTCGATATCACTTGCCTGTCCCTGATAGCCGCCCATGGGCTGGTGAATCAGAATACGAGAATTCGGCAGGGCATATCTTTTCCCAGGGGCGCCGGCCGCAAGAAGAAAAGCACCCATACTGGCGGCCTGTCCCATGCAGAGCGTCGCGATATCACATTTAATATACTGCATCGTATCATAAATGGCCAGTCCGGCAGTTACAACACCGCCGGGGGAATTGATATAAAAAGTAATATCCTTGTCCGGGTCTTCCGCTTCAAGAAAAAGAAGCTGAGCGATAATGACGTTGGCGATGTCGTCGTTTACCTGCGATCCGAGAAATATAATTCTCTCCTTAAGCAGCCTGGAATAAATATCGTACGATCGTTCTCCACGCGGCGTCTGCTCAATAACAAAAGGAATCAAACTCATTCTGCATCACCTGCCTTTTCCGCTGTTGCCGCTCCTTCATGCACTACGGCATTTTCACGCAAAAACTCAAGTATTTTCTCGCTTAAAAGTTCATTCATGAAGGGCAGAAAGTCATTACGGTTGCGAAAATATTTTTTCACCTCATCAACCGGCATGCCGTACTGAGAGGCAACTCGCTCAAAACCCTTGCTGATGTCTGAATCAGTCAACTTGATGTTTTCAACCTCAGCGATCTTTTTCAGAATAAAATCACCCCGCACTCTTTTGGCGGCAGCCCCTTTATAATCCTCGATCAGTTTTTCCTGGCTTAAACCCGCCGACTCCAGGGTCATGCCTTGCTTCTGCAGATGATCCTCAAGTTGCTTGATCTGCTCACTTACCTCATAGGCAACGAGCTTATTGGGAATCTCGAATTCATGACCATCGAGAATCTTCATCATGATTTTGTCGGTCAAATCTCCTTGGCGTCCATCTTCCTGCCGTTTCAAGATTTTCTTGCGCAACTCTTCTTTCAGGGCATCAAGGGTTTTAAATTCATCTCCGACATCCAGGGCAAAATCGTCGTTGAGCTCAGGCAAAACTCTTTCCTTGATTTCCTTTACGTTCACTTTAAAGGATACCTTTTTGCCGGCCAGTTCCGGATTAGGAAAACCCGGAGGAAAGGCGACATCCCGATTGCCCTCTTCCCCTTTTTTTAAGCCGACACAGGCCTCTTCAAACTCTTTGCCGTTCCGGCCGGTGCCTATTTCCAAGGAATAATTTTCAGCCTTGACATGCGGCAATGGCTCGCCATCCTCGCCATGCCCCTGAAAATCGACAACCACAAGATCATTGGCCTGAATGCCTCGATCTTCAACATTTCGCAGGGGGGCAAGCTCACGGCGCAAAGACTCAAGCTCTGCGGCAATCATTTCCTCGGTCACGACGATCGGCGGCATCACCACTTCCACGCCCTTGTATTGCCCCAGTTCAAACTGAGGCTTGACATCGACCTCGGCTTCGTAAACAAAGGTTCCGTCATCGGAAAAGGCATGGCTTTTTATTTCCGGATGAACAACCGGCTCGCACTTGACCTGCTCAACGGCATCGAAATAGGTATCCTGAACCAGTTTTTCCCCTACTTCCTGTTTCACTTTATCGCCATACCCCTTTTCAAGCACCTTGCGCGGCACCTTGCCCTTTCTGAAGCCTTTGATCGACACCTCTGCCTTCAATTCATTGTAGGCAGCATCGATTTTTTTGGCGACAACCTCACGGGGAACAACGATCTTTAATGTTTTTGTAAGGGAACTGACATCTTCAACGCTAACCTGCATCTGGTACCTTCCTTCTCTATGTGATAGAAAATTATCTCAGTTTGATTTAAAAACACAAAAGGCAAAGATGCAGAACAAGATTGCTCTTTGCCTCAGCCAAAAATAAATAGCATCTCCTTGGTGCGAGAGGGGGGATTTGAACCCCCACACACCAAGTGCGCTAGATCCTAAGTCTAGTGCGTCTACCAATTCCGCCACTCTCGCATGGTTGAAAAATAAACAAATTTAACGATCCAGTCAAGGCCGACGCTTCTTTTATCATTTTATACCCCTCCCAGGGCGGCGCATCACGTTTCATCGCTTTCTTGCCGAGGGGCGCGTGAAACAAAGCACAGAGGCATGGCCCTCTGCAATCTTTTCATTTTTCACTTTGCACTTTAGCCCTTTTAGATGTAAGTTATCGCTTTTTATTTTCACGTATTCTTTTTCCAAAATTCCGACCATCTTCATCGAAGGATTATTAATGTCTTTATCCATGAACAAGGGAACCAGCCCATCCTTCCGTCCGGAAGGACATGCCACTCTCATCGGCAGCATTCCCCTGGCCGATCATGACGAGGCCCTTGCGCTTATCTTTCAATATACGCCTTCCATCCCGCTTTGGCCGCAACTTCCCGGCAACAAAGAGGAAGGGATGCTGCAGCAGTTTAATGAAGGTTTGCCTCTGCTGGACAAAAAAGGTGAAAAGACTTTTTTCAATACCGATCCGAGTCGCTTTGAAGCCGAACAGCTCACCTTTTTCGAAGACTACCTCACCGTCAACGAAAACATGGCGCTGCTCACCGATTCCCGCTTCCGGGTCAGCCGTTCCCATGCCATGGGGCTCTATCGTCTTGTGGAAAAAGCAAAAACAGCCGGGAATATCCTGGCCCTGAAGGGTCAGATCACCGGCCCTTTTACCCTTTTGACCGGAATAACCGACGAAGAGAACCGGGCCGGATATTACAACCCGGCGATCAGGGAAATGATCACCAAGGGACTTGCCATGAAGGCCGCCTGGCAGGTCGATTTTTTAAAAACAGCCGGAAAACCCGTTATCGTCTTTATCGATGAACCGGCCTTGGCCGGTCTCGGCTCAAACACCTTTATCAGTGTTTCAAATGAAGACATTGCCCAGGATCAGACTGAAATGATCGACGCCATCCACAACAGTGGCGGACTGGCAGGCATTCACGTTTGCGCCAATACGGACTGGCCTCTTCTGCTCGGCCTTGATTATGACATCCTGAATTTTGACGCATACGGTTTTTTTGATAAATTAGCCGCATGCGGAAAGGAAGTTGACGGTTTTCTCGACCGTGGCGGTATCATAGCCTGGGGACTTGTTCCGACGTCAAGGCCGGAAGACATCCTTTCCGAGAGCAGCGCATCACTTGTCGACCGCTGGGAAAAACAGGCGGCCCAGCTGGTTGGCCCCAAACGCGACCTGACCGCCCTGCTCCGGCAAAGCCTCATTACCCCGAGCTGCGGCACCGGATCACTCACCGCGGAACTGGCCACCAGGATCCTTGAGCTTACCCGTTCGGTTTCCGACATTCTTCGAGCAAAATATCTTTAAACATATTCCAAATTATCCATGACAACGCACCGGATATTTTTACAGGGTGCGAGGTAAACATATGAACGAAGACTTAAATCAGATACTCCGTCAACGGCGGGAAAAGGCACAAGAACTGGCTGACATGGGTATCGACCTGTATGCCAATGATTTTAAACCTACCCACCAGGTGCGTGCCGTCCTGCCCGACAACGATGATCCGGAGGCGCCGCTGACAACGGGTACCATGTCCCTGGCCGGCCGCATTATCGCCATGCGCAAATTCGGCAAGGCGGCCTTCCTGCAGATTCAGGATGAAACAGGCCGCATGCAGGTCTATGTGAAGCAGGATGTGGTGGGGCCGGAAGCCTTTACCGTTTTCAAAAAACTCGACATCGGCGACATAGCCGGTTTCAAGGGCTCGCTTTTCCGCACCAAAACCGGGGAAGCGACACTGCAGGCCATTTCCTTGCAGGCCATCACCAAATCCCTGCGCCCCCTTCCGGAGAAATTCCACGGTCTGACCGATGTGGAAACCAGATACAGACAACGTTATGTTGATCTTATCGTCAATCCCGAAGTTCGCGACACTTTTCGTAAAAGAGTGGAAATTATCCGTCTGGTCCGGGATTTTCTGGTCAACAGGGGCTTCATGGAAGTGGAAACACCAATGATGCAACCCATCGCCGGAGGCGCTACGGCCAAACCCTTCAGGACCCATCACAATGCCCTGGATATGGATCTTTATCTGCGTATTGCCCCGGAACTTTATCTGAAACGACTGCTGGTCGGTGGTTTTGAAAAGGTTTTTGAAATCAATCGCAACTTCAGAAACGAAGGACTCTCCACCAGGCACAATCCCGAATTCACCATGCTGGAATTTTATCAGTCCTATGCCACCTATCATGAACTGATGGACCTGACCGAAGAAATGGTTTCCTGGATTGCCGCCGAAGTGACGGGATCCATGCAGATCACATACCAGGGCACACAGATTGATCTTTCGCCGCCATGGAACAGATTAACCATGGACGATGCCCTGATGAAAATCGGCGCAATCGACGAGGCTACCCTGCGCGACCCGGAGAAAATCATCCGCCTGGCCAGGGAAAAGGGAATCGAACTTGAGCCGAGCGCCGGGCCGGGCAAGGCAAAAACCGAGCTTTTCGAACTTCTGGTCGAGGAAAAACTGATCAACCCGACATTCATTACCGAGTATCCGACGGAAATCTCGCCCCTGGCCCGCCGCAACAAGGCAAACCCGGATGTCACCGATCGTTTTGAGCTTTTCATTACCGGCCGGGAAATGGCCAATGCCTTCAGTGAATTGAACGATCCCGTCGACCAGAAACAGCGTCTCGAAAAACAGATTGCCGAACGGGGCAATGACGAGGAAATATTCCCCGAACTTGATCGTGATTTCGTCCGGGCGCTTGAATACGGCATGCCTCCGGCTGCCGGAGAAGGAATCGGCATTGACCGGCTGGTCATGCTGTTGACCGACTCCCCCTCCATTCGAGACGTTATTCTCTTTCCCCATCTGCGTCCCGAAAAAGGATGAATGTGTGAATTTTGAATCCTTTATCTGTTTTCGTTATCTGAAAGCCAAACGAAAACAGGGCTTCATTTCCCTGATTACCTTTATTTCCGTTGCCGGAGTTGCAGTGGGGGTGATGGCTCTGATTGTCGTTTTGGCGGTTATGGCCGGTTTTACCACGGAACTGCGCAATAAAATTCTCGGAGTGAATTCCCATATTGTTGTCCAGAGTCTGGACGGGACACTGAAAGAATATCCTGCGCTGGAAGAGATGATCCGTGCAACCCAAGGCGTCGAGTCCGTCACCGCCTATGTTTATGCCCAGACCATGATCACCTCGGGCAGCAGTTCCACCGGCATCGTCGTCAGGGGCATTGATCCGCAAGGCGCATCAACCGTGCTTTCCCTTGCATCGCAATTAATCAGCGGTGATCTTGCGCAACTGACTTCAAGCGCCCCGGATATGCCGAAAAACAGTCCGCCCGGCATTATCCTCGGCAAACATCTTGCCCGTCAACTCAGGGTGGGTACGGGTGAACGGGTACGACTCCTCACCCCCTCCGGTCCCTTGACCCCGATGGGCGTTATTCCGAAAATAAAAACATGCGAGATTGTCGGCATCTTTGATACCGGCATGTATGAATATGATTCCTCTCTGGCCTATGTTTCCATCCCCACCGCGCAGCAGCTCATGGGGCTTGGTGATGCGGTGCACGGCATTGAGGTCAAGGTGGACGACATCTACCAGGCTCATCTGCTGGCGGCCGAGATCGAGAAAAAACTCGGTCCCGGCTATATGGCAAAGGACTGGATGAGCATGAACCAGAATCTTTTCTCCGCCCTGAAACTTGAAAAAACAGCCATGTTCATCATTCTTACCCTCATCGTCCTGGTGGCCGCCTTCAACATCATCAGCACCCTCATCATGGTTGTGATGGAAAAAACAAAGGATATCGCCATTCTGAAATCCATGGGGGCAACGTCACGCAATATCATGCGGATTTTCATCTATGAGGGATTGATCATCGGCTGCACCGGCACCGTGCTTGGGGTGGCCGGGGGACTCGGATTATGCAAGATCCTGAGCAAATATCAGTTCATCAAGTTGCCGAGCGATGTCTACCCCATGTCAACCCTGCCGGTCAAGGTACTGCCTCTCGATGTCACGTTCATCGCCGTTGCCGCTGTTCTCATCACCTTTTTGGCAACACTTTATCCATCATGGCAGGCATCGCGGATTCAGCCGGCGGAAGCCCTGCGCTACTAGGCTCTTATGCAGAAAGAAGAGAAGACAAACTCCATTTTTTCAGTTAGCGGCCTGATGAAAACATACGGCCACGGCAGAGCAAAGGTCAATGTCCTGCAGAATCTCGACCTTGATCTGGCTGCCGGTGAAATGGTTGCCATTACCGGCGCGTCCGGCACCGGCAAATCAACCCTTCTCCATCTTCTCGGCGCCTTGGATCGTCCTGACAAAGGCAGCATTTTTTATCGCGACGAAAATATCTTCAAGCGCGATGACGCGGGACTTGCTGATTTCCGCAATAAAGCCATCGGATTTGTTTTCCAGTTTCATCATCTGCTTCCTGAATTTTCCGCCCTTGAAAACACAATCATGCCGGGGCTCATCGCCGGAAAAGAGAAAAATGAACTTGTCAAGGATGCCATGCAGCTGCTTGACAAAGTCGGCCTTTCTCATCGCCTGGAACATCGGGTCGGCGAACTGTCGGGAGGCGAACAGCAACGGGTCGCCCTTGCCCGTTCCATCATCATGAAACCCGCCCTGCTGCTGGCTGACGAACCAACCGGCAATCTCGACCCCCAGACAGGCGAGATGGTCTTTGACCTGATCCGGCAGATGAACAGAAACTTCGGTTTGACCATCGTCATGGTGACCCACAACTATGGCCTTGCCCGAAAAATGGATCGTTGTTTGACCTTGTACCGAGGAAAGCTGATCCCCACCCCTCTTTCCTCTCTTGTTGATGCGCCGGTTGTTCCCGTTTAATTTTTTTGATGGCAAGAATGTCCATTTTCTACTAGATTTATGAAGTCATACAAATCATTTACATCTTTGCCGGTCTCGCAAAAACGCTCGATCGTCATACGTGCTTGATAATTTATTGAATTTTCGTCACGAAAATTCGGCGTCAGGAATGTTACAACGCCTCACATTTCAATTACATTAAAGAGTTGATATGAACGCTCCCCGTATTTTCCAGAACTTTTGGCAGCAATTACTCATTCTCCTCGTCGTTTACTGCCTTGTGCCCACGGCTTTTGCCGCTGCCCCGGAATCACCACTGGAAGAAAATATCCCGGCCAACACCATATTTCTCCCCGTCAAAATCAATGCTCCCGGCGACGCATCTTCTCTGGCGGCGGAAACGGACGCGATTCTTGCCGCGGCAACAAGCAGTCGCGGACAGAAATTTCTTCAACGCGAAGAGCTTGCGGGGAAAATCGACGACACCGCCGGCTGTCCCCCGGCAAGCGAGAATTTACTTTCCATCCTTCCCAAGGACAAGTACGAGTATGTCGTCTGCGGCAGCGTCACCAGGATCGGCTCAAAATTCAGCGTTGATCTCACCGCCTTCGACATGCTTGACACTACCTCCCGTCGCAGTTTTTACCAGGAAGCGGCTGAAGTCAACGAACTCGGCTTTGTCCTGGAACGTCTTGTCGATAAAATAGTGTCCTATACCGGCAGACAATATCAGATTGCCAAAATCATCATCAAGGGCAACACCCGTATCGACTCCGGCGCCATTATGCGCAACATCCGGAACAGAACCGGAGACAGATATAATCCGTCCCAACTCAGCGAAGACATGAAAAATATCTACAAAATGGGATATTTCAATGATGTGCGGATAAGTGTCGAAGACTCGGAGGAAGGGAAAAACGTCATCTTTCTCGTCAAGGAAAAAGAGGTCGTCAGCAGTGTTACCATCTCCGGCGAGGATAACATTGATGCCGACAAGATCAAGGAGGTCATTACCGTTGCCCAGAACACCATCGTCAATCCCAGGGAACTGAAAATATCCGCTGAAAACATCCGCAAGCTTTATAAGGAAAAGGGCTATTATGATACGGAAGTGACGACCAAACTGACCTACCCCGATGGGGAGAAGGTGAACGTTCTTTTTGAAATCAAGGAAGGAAATAAAATCTACGTTAAGGATATCATCATCAACGGCAACAAATCCTTTTCCAACAAAGAAATTGAGGAAATTCTCTCAACTTCGACCAAGACCATTTTTTCCTGGATCACCGAATCCGGTCTGCTGAAGCGGGATGTGCTGCAACAGGATGCCTCACGTATCGGAGCCTTCTACCAGAACCACGGCTTCATTGATGCCATGGTCGGTGACCCTCAGGTTGAAAAGAAGGATGAATGGTTGTATGTCACCTTCAACATCACGGAGGGAGACCGCTACAAGGTCGGAATAATTGATATTAGCGGGGATATGATCGAGGAAAAAGCGACTCTTGAGAAAATGACGAAAATCGGTGAAGAAAAGTACTTCAGTCGTCAGATTCTCCGGGACGACGTGCTGGCGCTGACGGATTATTACGCCTCCAAGGGATATGCCTTTGCCGAAGTAGATCCCCGGGTCGACAAAAACAGTGAGGAAAAACGGGTTGATATCACCCTGGATATCAACAAGGGCGACCTGGTCCACGTCAACCGCATTATCATCAAAGGCAACACCAGAACCCGCGACAAGGTCATCCGGCGAACTCTCGACATTGACGAGCAATCCGTTTACGATGCCACCGCCATCAAGAAAAGCACCGAGAAACTGCAGTACCTCGATTTCTTTGAAGATGTGAATATTACCCCCGAACCCACCGACGAAGACACCCTGATGGATATTATTGTCGAACTGAAGGAAAAACCCACCGGAACCTTCAGCATCGGCGCGGGCTTCAGTTCGGCGGATGGCCTGTTGTTCATGGCGGATGTCACCCAGCACAACTTTCTCGGCCGTGGACAAAGCTTGTCCTTGCAGGGGAATATCGGCGGCGAAAGTACCAGGTATAATCTGAGCTTTACCGAACCGCGCCTGAATGACTCCAACCTCTCCTTCGGTTTTGATCTCTACCAGTGGAGCCGGGATTATGATGACTACGACAAGGACTCGATCGGCGCAGCCATCCGTCTCGGGTATCCCCTCTGGGAGAAATGGCGAGTCTGGGGGAAATGGGGCTATGACGACTCCGAGTTGAGCGACGTCAGCGATTTCGCCTCATGGTATATCAAGGAGTCAATGGATATCAATATAACCCACTCGGTCACCGTGGGTCTGTCCCGCGACACCCGCAACCACCGTTACAGCCCGACCAAGGGATCGTACAACTCCGTGTCGGCTCAAAAAGCCGGCGGTCCCTTGGGCGGCGACAGCTCTTTCACCAAGTATGAAGGCACTTCCAGCTGGTATTTTCCCTTTTTCTGGTCAACCACTTTTCATGCGAACGTATCCGGCGGTTACGTGACGGAAGACGAAGAAGACAAACTTCCGGTTTATGAAAAATTCTACCTGGGCGGCCTGAACAGCCTTCGCGGCTTTGAATACGGCGATATCAGCCCTCGTGATCCGCTGACCGATGACAAAATCGGCGGTGAAAAAATGGCCTATATGAATCTCGAATATATTTTCCCGCTGGTCAAGGACATCGGCCTGAATGCCCTTGTATTTTATGATCTCGGCAATTCGGTGCGCGACTCGGAAAACCTTTTCTCCGATCTCCGCTCAAGTGTGGGTTTCGGTTTTCGCTGGCTTTCACCCATGGGCCCGTTGCGTCTCGAATGGGGCTACAACATAGATCCCATGGAAGATGAAGACCAAAGCATGTGGGACTTCAGTATCGGCGGCATGTTCTAGGCCCCGGCCCCGAGCCGGCATGAA
Organism: Desulfobulbaceae bacterium DB1; assembly: GCA_001914235.1. Taxonomy (NCBI): domain Bacteria; kingdom Pseudomonadati; phylum Thermodesulfobacteriota; class Desulfobulbia; order Desulfobulbales; family Desulfobulbaceae; species Desulfobulbaceae bacterium DB1. The sequence goes on along the minus strand of MQUF01000025.1, from coordinate 79,329 downwards.
GAATGAGGAAAGAAAAGACAGGAGTCAGGAGACAGAATAAAAAAAAACTGTTCTTCCTCCTCCTTGCTCCTGTCTCCATGAAGCAACATTGACAAAAAAATTCGGAAAAACAAAATTCTCCGCCATGGCGATGCCTGCCATGGCGTTTTTTATTCCTTATGCGGCAATTTCTTGAGTTAGTAAACAGGTCTTCAGAGAAACCCTTGAAGGTGAGCGGACTGCGGCCCGCTTCAACCGCCATGCTTGCCGCCGAAACGGTCGGCAAAACAGGACGGCCGGTCCTCTGCATTCTGCCGTCGGAGGATCAGCTCGCCGGCATGGAGCAGGATCTTTCTTTTTTCACTCCCCATCCCGTTCTCTGTTATCCCGGTTATGAAATACCGCCCTATACCCCTTTGTCCCCTGACAGCTCGACAACCGCATCCCGATTGTCGACCCTTTACCGGGTACTGTCAGCCGACGCCCCCTTTCTCCTTGTCTGCTCAATCGAGGCCCTGCTGCGGAAAATTCTTCCCCTGTCGCTGCTTGACCATGGCGCGGAACTCGTCATGCAAAGCGAAGAAACCGACCCCCAGCAACTCATCGCTTCGCTGGTGAAAAACGGCTACGAACAGGTTTCCCTGGTGCAGAACAGCGGCGAATTTGCCGTGCGGGGGGGGATAATCGATATTTACCCGCCGCCTTTTGTCGGCGGTGATTCTTTGGACGCACCTGTCCGACTCGATTTTTTCGGTGAAACGGTTGAGTCGATTCGCTATTTTGATCCCATCAGCCAACGTTCCATCAAGGAGGTCGAGGAAGCACTTTTTCTGCCGGTCAGCGATATTCTTTTCCCCGAGGCGGACTCTGATGCACACCGGGAGCTGCTGACACAATTTGATCAAATGACCACTGAAGGCAAATGGCAGTATATCGACTCCAAAGCAATCAGGGAAAAAATCGTCACCCGCACACCATTTCCAGGCATCGAGTTTTTTCTTTCACTGTTTTACGAAAAACTCTCCGCTCCCACCGATATCCTGCCGGCCGACACCATGGTTTTTCTCTTTGACCCCATCGGCTTGCAGCAATCCGTTCGACTCACCTGGGAAAGAATAACGAGAAATCATGCCGAAGCGCTCAACGCGGAAAAACCCTGCATGCCGCCTGATTCGCTTTTCCTCAATGAAGCTGAATTAAACACAACACTGGCACGCTTCAGCCAGGTTCATATTCATGAATTCCCGTCAATGGATCAGGAACAGGATGACAGCATCATTATCCGGACCGGCAACCATCTGCTCCTCAAACAACAGATCGAACTTGCCCGCAAAAAGGAAGGCGTCATCGCCCCCCTGGCCGGCCAGATCAGCCGCTGGCAGGAACAGCACGGCAAGATCGCCCTGGCCTGCCGGTCGGCAAAGAACGCCCGCCACCTCGGCGAGATGCTCGCCCATTACGACCTGGCAGTGCACATCAAGGACACGCCCATCCGGCGCGAACAGCTTTTATCCGATGCCGTTACCCTCTTTACCTCTCCTCTCAGTTCGGGATTTGATCTGTTTGAAGCCGGCATCCATTTTTTATCGGAAACGGAACTGTTCGGCGAAAAACGGCTCGGCGGCAGAAAAAGAAAAAAACAAGCGCCCCAAGGTGAGCCTGTCCGCTTTGACGAATTACGGGCCGGAGATTTCATCGTCCATGCCGATCACGGCATCGGTCTTTTTCAGGGCATCGTCAACATGGCGCTGCATGGGGTGGCGAACGATTTCCTTCAGATCACCTATGAAGGGAATGACAAGCTCTATGTGCCGGTTGATCGTCTCAATACCGTCAGCAAATATCAGGGAATTTCCGACCAGCAGCCGAAAATCAATAAACTTGGCGGCAAGGTCTGGACAAAAACCATACGAAAGGTCACCGAGGCTGTCTGGAAAGTGGCGCAGGAGTTGCTGGATATTTATGCCAGACGAAAGCTGGCTGTCGGCCATGCCTTTACGCAGCCCGGCACCCTGTACAATGAACTGGAAGAGAGTTTCCCCTATGAAGAAACCAGCGGCCAGTTGAAGGCCATCAGCGATGTCTTGACTGATCTGACCCAGGAACAGACCATGGACCGCCTGGTCTGCGGCGATGTCGGCTACGGCAAAACGGAAATTGCCATCCGTGCCGCTTTCAAGGTGATAGAAGACGGGTTTCAGGTGGCGCTCCTGGTCCCCACCACGGTGCTTGCCGAACAGCATGCCGAGTCATTCAGCGATCGTTTTGCCGGTTTCGCGGTTCAGGTCGAATGCCTGAACAGGTTTCGCACCCCGGCTGAACAGAAAAAAGTTGTGGAAAATCTGGCGCTCGGCAAAACCGACATTGTTATCGGCACCCATCGCATCCTTTCCAAGGATGTGGTTTTTAAAAAGCTCGGCCTGCTCATCATTGATGAAGAACACCGCTTCGGCGTGACCCACAAGGAAAAGATCAAAAAAATAAAAAGCAACGTCGATGTTCTCACCCTGACCGCGACGCCCATTCCCAGAACACTCCAGCTGTCACTCCTCGGCATCCGCGACCTTTCGGTCATCAGCACGCCCCCGGGCCGCCGTCGGGCGGTCAAAACCTTTGTCGCCAAACATGATGATCTGGTTATCAAGGAGGCGGTGACCAAGGAACTGCAGCGCAAGGGACAGGTTTTTCTGGTGCACAACCGGGTACATTCCATCCATGAAACAGCGGCAACGGTGCAGAAACTGGTGCCCCAGGCCCGGGTCGGCGTGGCCCACGGTCAGATGGCGGGCAATCAGCTTGAAGAAATCATGATCGGTTTTGTCAAAAAAGAAATCGACGTTCTGGTCTGCACCACGATCATCGAATCCGGTCTTGATATTCCCAATGCCAATACCATTATTATCACCAGGGCCGACCGTTTCGGCCTGGCGGAGATCTACCAATTGCGGGGGAGAGTGGGACGCAGCAGCGAACAGGCCTATGCGTACCTGCTCGTTCCTTCCCTTGACGGGCTTTCCAAGGATGCCAAGCAAAGATTACGCGCCTTGATGGATTACAACGAACTGGGCGGTGGATTCAAACTGGCCATGAGTGACCTGCAGATACGCGGGGGGGGAAGTATCCTCGGCAAATCCCAAAGCGGCAATATTGCGGCAGTGGGCTATGATCTGTATCTCGACCTGCTGCAGAAAACGGTTGAGGACCTTAAAAGAAGAGGCGGCGCAGGTGACCCGCATGATGAGGCATTTGCCTTCGAGCCGGAGATAAATCTTGCCGTTTCCGCCTTCATTCCACAGCATTATATTGAAAACAGCGATCAACGCTATATCGCCTACCGGAAAATAACCAGCATTCGCGATGAAATCGAACTCGACGATCTGCAGGACGAACTGCGCGATCGCTACGGCGATATACCGGCGGAAACCATCAATCTTCTCCATGTCATCACCCTCAAGTTCGCCATGCGAAGATTAAAAATCGCCAAACTGGACCAGGGTGGGACCAATCTTGTTTTCTCCTTTTCGTCCGACACCCCGGTGCAACCTGATCGGATTCTCTCTCTCATCCGCTCGAGCAAAAACAAAATACGGCTCACTCCCGAGGGAAAATTGATCGTTCCCCTGCAGGATCAAGGCATGGAATCCCTTTTTCAGCAAATTAAAAAAGTCTTGCAGGCCCTCGATTAGTATCGTAATAATAAAGAATTATTTTTTAAGGAATTCATCACTTCCATTATCGGACCACATATCAATCATGCTACAACACGTATCTTTTCGCAGACATTTTTCTCCAAATCGTTTCCTGTTAACCATTTTTTTATTTTTCATTACGCTAACGCCCTCAACCGCCTTGTCCGAACAACTGGTCGACCGGGTTGTTGCGGTGGTGAACGATGAAGTCATCACCCTCTCCGAGCTTGACCTGGAACTGGCTCCTGCCATGGAAAAAATCAAGGCGGAAGTTCCACCGGAACAGCTTGATGAGGCAATAACCCGCACCAGAAAAGATATTCTTCGATCCATGATTGACGAAAAACTTCTTCTGCAACGGGCCGCTGAACGCCATTTGGAAGTGAGCGACCAGGAAATTGACGCCTCCATCGATCGAATCCTCCAAGAAAACAAGGTCACGGTCGATGAATTCAGAACCCAGCTGCTCTCCATGGGCATTACGGAAAAACACTATCGCGCCAACATGCGCAAACAGATTCTCCGTTCCAAGGTCCTGGCCTACGACATCCGCTCCAAAGTCGTCATAACCAATGAGCAGGTGGAAGCGTATTACCGGACAATGAACAATGAAAACAGCAGCCCGGCTGGTTTCCATGTCCTGCAATTCGGCAGCGCATGGGGTGAAAACGGGCGTTCCGCCACCAGAGAAGAGGCGTTGAAGCGGGCTGAACAGACCCGGGATATGATTCTGGCAGGGGAAAATTTCAATGACATTGCAAAAAATTATTCCGATTTGCCTTCGGCGCGAGACGGGGGTGATATCGGTTTTCTCGGAAAGGATGAGATGGCTGACTATATGTGGCAATCCATCAGCACGCTGCGGCCGGGAGATGTCAGTACGGTTATCGAAACTCCGGCCGGCTTCCAGTTTTTCAAGCTTCTCTCGAGCAACAAGGACGGAGTGATCACCCAAGCACCGCTGGCTGAGGTCCGCGAAGAAATCCGCACCGCTCTTTATGATCAGGAACTCAAAAAGAAATTTGACTCCTGGGTAAAAGAACTAAGAGAAAATTCCTATGTGGAAGAACTTCTCTGATATCAGCGAAAGGCTACTAAAAAATGGGTCAAGACTCCTCGCATAATCGTCCGAAAACGCATGAATCCGGCGAACACGATACCGGCCAATCCCTGGGAAGTTATATACAAAGAGAACGGCTGAAAAAACAAATTACCATCGAGCAGGTTGCAGAGGATACCTGCATCCACATCGGCACCCTCCGGGCCATTGAAAACAATGATCGGAGCAAAATGCCGGCCGAGGTTTTTTCCCGCGGCTTTATCAAACTCTATGCCGAATATCTTGGCCTTGATCCTCAGGAAATCCTGGAACGGTATATTCGGGAAATGTCCGTTTCCGATGAAGACGGAATCCATACCCACGATATTTTTCACAACGAAAAACTAGCGGAATCCTCATCATTCTTCAGCTTGAGAAAGATCATATTTTTTCTGTTCCTTGCGGGCCTTGTCGGGTTGGGATATTACTTTTTCTTTTATGGTTCCGCCATAGCCCCTTATCGTTCCATGTTGAACGAACCTGTCGAATCCGAACTTGCCGAAGAAGAGCAAATTCCCCAGCCGCCTTCCTCCCCGGATAAACCGAAGGATACCGAGGTTTCCCCCTCCCCCGTCGCCACGGATACAAAGGTTGGCGCTGATGCCGTCATCCCCGGCCAATCTTCACCCCAGGACGGGCAAAATCCTCCCGCGGATACGGAACCGACGACAGACGCATCCCTGCCGCAAAATGAAATAGTGCCGCCATCAACCACGCCGGTCACTCAGGACAGACCGGAGCAGCCCCCTGCGTCATCCACCACCCGGGACAATGCGGCGCCCCTTGCCGTACACGCCAAACTCAATCTGCATATTGTCTTCAGCGAAAGAACATGGATGCAGGCCACCGTCGACGACCAGACTTCACGTAATTACCTTTTTGACCCGGGAGAAGAAAACCGCTGGTCCGCCGAAAAACAGATTAAACTCTTCATCGGCAATTCCGGCGGAGTAAAAATTTTCGTCAACGACCGAGAGCTTTCGGTTTCCGGCAAATCGGGCACTCCTCTTCGTTTAACCATTCCTGATGACATGCCGCCGGAATGAAAGGTAACCCGCGCAACCAGGCCCCCTGATGTCGTATCTGCAGAGCAGGTCCATTGTCATCAAAGTGATGGACTATGGCGAATCCGACAAGATCATCACATTCTTTACTGAAGATTTCGGTAAAGTAAACGGCATTGCCAAGGGAGCCAAGCGCAGCAAAAAACGCTTCGTCAACAAGCTGGAATTTTTTTCCTTGCTGGAAATCACTGCCGTTCCATCCCGTCAGTCCAGTCTCTGCCGGATTGACAGCGCCGTTCTACTCTCCTCCTATCCACCTCTCCGAGAAAATTACAAACGCTATAGCGCAGCCATGCTTGTCTGCGAACTGGTCGATCAGTGGACACGGGAAAACGACCCTGATGAAGTCCTGTTTCATCTTTTGCAATGGTGCATGGAAGAGTTGACCAGAACCGCTGATTTTGTCGCAACGGTTCTTTTCTTTCATGTCAAACTGCTTAAAATTCTTGGCATTCATCCGCAACTTGATCATTGCCTTCTTTGCGGTGAAAGACAACAGGACAGCCGCTTTTTACGATTCAGCCTCGTTGACCACGGTATTATCTGCAAGAAATGCGAAAGTTCGAGTCCAAGCGGAACCGCTCCCATCTCGCTTGCCGCCGTCAAATCATTGCAGATGATCAATTCCTTGCCCTATGAAAAGTTGCAACGACTGAAAATTTCAGATCCGACTTTGTCTGAAATAGCCGTTATCATGAAAAACTACACGCAATTTCAATTGCAACGGGAAATCGTCTCCTGGAACCAGACCATGAAATTTTAAAAAAATTCCCGGCGTGCAAAAAAAACAAAGGGAATCAATATGCGCATTCCCACCTAAGTAGTAATACTCACATGATTTTTTCCCCACGATAATCTCACCACTGTCGTCCCTCCGTACATCTACCTATTGATTTTTTCCTAAAAAGCTCGTAACAACCCTCAGTGGTTTTTTTATTCACCGTTTTTATTGTCTTTTTTTTATGCAAAAATAATTTTTTGTAATTTTGAAGGAATGTTAGCTGTCTTTTTTTTTTGTCACCGCATGAATTGACAAATCATCATGTAAAAAAAAATTACGCAGGAGGGAATGAATGAAAAAAGATCTGAAACTGTACTGGAAGAAAAATCTCACACTCATGGTCATATTGCTCTCGATCTGGGCTTTTGTCTCGTTCGTCTGCAGCATATTCTTTGTCGAGCAGCTCAATACCATCAAAATCGGCGGTTTTCCCCTTGGATTCTGGTTCGCGCAACAGGGTTCCATCTATGTTTTCGTGGTGCTGATTTTTGTTTATCACTTCCGCATGAAGAAAGTAGACGAAGAATTTGACGTACACGAATAATTTATACATTTCATTCTATTGACAAATAATATATTGGCGTCTGAATAAAAACAGATTGCCACAGGCGCAAAATTCGCTTTTACGCTAACGATACACAACAAGACAAATAAGGAGATTTAAAAATGTCAATTCTGACATGGACTTACATAATGGTTGGAATCACTTTCACCCTTTATTTAAGTATCGCCTGGCTTTCAAGGGTCAAAACAACCAAGGGATTTTATGTTGCCGGCGGCGGCGTTTCACCGCTGGCCAACGGCATGGCAACCGCGGCTGACTGGATGAGCGCGGCCTCGTTCATCTCAATGGCCGGCCTCATCTCGTTCATGGGTTACACCGGTTCAATTTACCTGCTCGGCTGGACCGGCGGCTACGTGCTTCTTGCGCTTCTGCTTGCCCCGTACCTGCGCAAATTCGGCAAATTCACCGTGCCTGACTTTGTCGGTGACCGCTATTACTCGGATGTGGCCCGTTTCGTGGCCCTCGTCTGCGCCATCTTTGTTTCATTTACCTATGTTGCCGGCCAGATGCGCGGCGTCGGCATTGTTTTCAGCCGCTTTCTCGAGGTTGACGTCAACACCGGCGTCCTCATCGGCATGGCCCTTGTCTTCTTTTATTCCTCTCTCGGCGGCATGAAGGGCATCACCTACACCCAGGTTGCCCAGTATCTGGTTCTCATCTTCGCTTACCTGGTTCCAGCCTTTGCCATCTCATACCAGATAACGGGCACCTTTCTGCCGCAGCTCGGTTTCGGCTCAACCATTAACGAGGGCGTCAATGCCGGCAAGTATCTGCTCGACGTGCTCAACCAGCTTAATACCGATCTCGGTTTTGCCGAGTACACCAAACCGTTCGGCGCCGGCAGCAAATCAATGCTTGACGTGTTCTGCATTACCATGGCGCTGATGGTCGGTACCGCGGGACTCCCCCATGTTATTATCCGTTTTTATACGGTTCCCAGCGTACGCGGCGCTCGCGTCAGCGCAGGATACGCGCTGCTGTTCATCGCCATTCTGTACACCACCGCCCCGGCAATCGCTTCGTTTGCCCGCTACAACATGATCAACACCATCAGCGGCAAGGAATATACCAAGGCTCCCGATTGGTTCAAGAACTGGGAAAAAACCGGCCTCATCGCCTGGCTGGACAAGAACCAGAACGGCATTATCGAATATTTCCCCAAGGATCCTTTCACCGGCAGCAAACCGACCTTCAGTGGGGAAAAAGGTTCTTACGGTCAGGAACTGGTCACCAACCCACCGACGGACAACCCAAATGAGCTGTTCATCGACCGCGACATCATGGTACTCGCCAACCCGGAAATTGCCAATCTGCCGCCCTGGGTTATCGCCCTTGTTGCCGCCGGTGGTCTTGCCGCCGCCCTCTCAACCGCATCGGGTCTTCTGCTGGTTATATCATCATCCATTTCCCATGACCTTTATTACCGTCTGATCAACCGCAACGCCTCTGAAAGCCAGCGGTTGCTGGTCGGACGTGTCATGATCGGGATTGCCGTCTGTATTGCCGGCTATTTCGGCATCAATCCGCCGGGCTTTGTCGCCCAGGTTGTTGCCTTTGCCTTCGGTCTGGCCGCCTCATCCTTCTTCCCCATTATCGTGCTCGGCATCTTCTACAAGCGAGCCAACCGGGAAGGCGCGATCTGCGGCATGATTGCCGGCATCTCCTTTACCGCCTACTACATCATCAGCAACAAATTCTTCGGCGGCTCCACCTGGTTCCTCGGCATCAGCGCCGAAGGCATCGGTACCGTGGGCATGGTCATCAACTTCCTGGTGACCCTGCTGGTTTCCCAGATGACCTCTCCCCCGCCCGCCGAGGTGCAGGAAATGGTGGAAAATATTCGCTTCCCGCGTGGCGCCGGAGCGAGCATCGACCACTAAGAAAGAGAACATCGTTTCATAAAAAAAGGCGCATCCAGGTGGATGCGCCTTTTTTTATTGAGTTGCCGGCAATTCCGCAATTTTTCTCAAGTTCGTTCCCGCAACCAGCAAACCAGCCGGTCCATTCCTTCAGCGGTTGATATGCGGGCTCGATAGCCCAGATCTTTTTCGGCATTTGCAATGGAAAACCAGTGCGATTTGGCCAGCTGTTCAGCCAGGAAACGGGTCATGGGCGGTTCCCGCCTGATTGCAAGCAACCCATAGATTTTTTCGCAGAGCGCACCCAGCAGATACGCCTTGCCGAAACTGATCTTTTTTTCCACCCTGGGAATACCAAGTCTGACAAAAAGACCATTTATCCATTTCCACAGATTAACCGGCTCACCTTGGGAAATAAAGTAGGGCCGTCCGGCGGCGCTGCCCGACCTTTCCAGATTGTCGGCTGCCAGCAGGTGTGACTCGGCCACATTGTCAATATAGGAAATGTCAACCAGATTGGTCCCCTCCCCAACCTGGGTCAGTTTGCCTGCCCTGCCGCGGGCCAACAGCCGGGGAATGAGATTGGTGTCTCCCGGTCCCCAGACAAGATGCGGCCTGATCGCCGTGGTCAGCAGGGAGCCGCTGCTTGCCGCCAACACAAGCTTTTCCGCCATAACCTTGGTTTCGGCGTAATGACAAAGAAATTCCCGGGCGTATTGGGCTTTTTCATCAATGCCGTGAATATCCGCCCGGTTAAAAACCACGCTCGGCGTGCTGGTATAAACGAGGCTTCTGATGCCGTTTTTCCGGCACGCTGCCAGCACATTTTCCGTTCCCTGCACATTGACGGCATAATATTCGGCAAAATCGCCCCAGATGCCCGCTTTTGCCGCCACATGAAAAACCGTGTCATGCCCTTGGAAAACAGCATCAAGAAATGAGGCATGACGAATATCGCCGCAGGCCGATTTCGCCCCCATCGCCTCCACGTCAGGATACCGGTTGCGTCCGACCACGGTAACACTGATTCCGCGCTCGAGAAGCATGCGAACCACCGCCTTGCCGACAAAGCCGCCGCCTCCTGTGACAACCGCCTTTTCCATTTTATTTTGTTACCTTTTCGGCGGCCCAGACCGCCAGTTTTTCACGGAAAATCTTGGCATTATGCCGGATATCAACCGGAAATGCCGGATGGATGAGAAAACGGCTGATCATCGCGGTACGGCTATTATTTCTCGCCAGCTCGGCGAGCTCCGCCATCAATGCCGGTTCGTCGCCGATCCGGCCGCTTGGCTCCACGATAATGACCGGCATCTGCGCGCCCGGCGGGCCAATGCCCACCAGGGCTGAACGAAAAACCAGGGGATGTTCATTGAAAATTGCCTCGCAGCAGATCGTATACAGAACGCCCCCGGCGGTCAGCACCCGGTGCGCCTTCCTGCCGCAGAACCAAAGGCGTCCCTTGCCGTCGAAATATCCCATATCGCCCATGCGATGCCAGAAGCTATCTCCATCAGCAATCTTTGACAGCCGGTTTTCGTTTTCGTTGTTGTCATAGACGCGCGTCACCACGCTGCCCCTGACAATGATCTCGCCGATGTCATACGGATCAAGCAGGAGAACCTCACGCCGGTCCACAACAGGTCCGTCAATCGTCTGCATGATCCGTATGTCGATTTCCGGCAGTGGTCGTCCGACGCAGGTCCCCATCCCTTTTCTGGTCAAAGGCCAGGTTTCAGCGACAATTTCGCTGCCTGAGATGGAGGAAATGGGCAGGGATTCCGTCGCGCCATAAGGGGTATATACCTCGCCCGCCGGATCGATTATTTTTTTCACCCGCTCGACCAGTTCCCCTGATACCGGAGCCCCTGCCATCAGCACTTTCCTGATGCCGAGCCTGATGTTGTTTGCCAGACAATAGCGACTCACCACATTCCAGATGGCAGGTGAACCGAAAGAATAGGTAACATCGTGTTGCTGGATGGTTCGCACGAATTTGCGCGGATCAACCCGGGCCGGCCGCGACGGATCCATTTCAGGAACGACGGCACAGGCGCCAAGGGCTGTTGAAAAAAGGGCAAAGAGAGGAAAGGCCGGCTGATCGCGGTCATAGGATGTGATCCGGTAGTAATTGCGGATATACTGAAGCTGAGAAAAAAATATGCCGTGGGTGTATTGAACCCCCTTGGGGGGACCGGTACTGCCGGTGGTGAAAATAATCGCCGCCGGATCATCCTTGCCGGCATCAATCATGGGGAAAACATCCTCTTTGTTGCGGTCAAGGGGACGAGACGGCGGGGCAAAAGGGGAAAGCACGCCCCCCACCAGGAGGGAAATCTTCACCGTCGCAAAAACCCGGCGAAAAAGAAACTTAAACAGATGGGCCTTCGGAATGCCGATAAAAACCGTGGGCCGCACAGACCCGATACAACGCACGAGGTTACGGTATCCCATGCCCGGATCAATGAGAATCACCACCGCGCCCAACTGAAAAAGGGCAAAGGTGAGACAAACGAACTCCATCGATGGCCTGACCATGAGAATTACCCGGTCGCCGGGTTTCACTCCCCGCTCGGTCAACACCCGGGCAAAGCGGCAGCTGGCGGCAAAAAGCCCGGCAAATGTCCACTTCCGATTTTTCTTGCCAGAGGGGACAATAAGAGCGGTTCGATCCGGATATTTTTCCGCGGCCGCAGACAACGTCAGGGCGATGTTATACGAAAGCGCCATAAAGGTATTCAGCAGGGCGAGGAGGTTTCCGCGAAAAATGCGGCAACCAACGGAGCGATCCGCTCATACGCATCTTCCAGCACATAATGTCCGGCATCCTGAAAGTAATGGCAGCGCGCCTGGGGAAATCGGCGCTGCCATTCATGATAAAAATGATCATTAAAACAAAAATCCTTCCCTCCCCAGCAGATAAGCATGGGCGTGTCGCGAAACAGGTGAAGCCCTGCTTCTATTTCGCCAAGGGTCTGCCAGGACGGGTCCATGGAGGACAAGGGGATATCCTGCACGAAACGCAGGGTTGCAATACGATTCTTCCATGAATCATAGGGAAGCAGATAGGCTCGATCCGTGGCGGAGTCCATCCGCTTCGTCACCGCCATGCGCAAGGCCGGACCGGCAAAACCATTAAGTCCGCGAACCAGCAGCGGTCCCAACAAAGGAACCCGGCACAATCGTATGCGAGCTGGAATTCGGTGGGAATGAAAGGCGGCGGTATTGAAGATGACAAAGGCGTTGACAACAGATGGATGCCGCACGGCGTAGCCCATGCCGATGGCCCCGCCCCAGTCATGCACAACAAGAGAACAACGCGAAATGCCCAGAGCGTGGAGAAGATCTTCCAGGTTGTCAATATGATTGCTTAATTGATAGGTCCAATCCTGCGGTTTATCGGAAAGGCCGCAACCGAGATGGTCCGGGACGATGACCCGGTATCCGCCCTTGAGAAGTCGAACAAGTTTGCGATAAAAGTAGGACCAGGTCGGGTTGCCGTGAAGCATGACCACCACCGGCCCCTCTCCCTCATCAAGGTAGGAAAGGCTATTTCCGTCGGGAAGCTGATGGCGTCTTGGGGAAAAAGGGTAATCATGAATGACGCCAGGATCACTCATCCTAACGGGAACCGTCATTTTCGCCCGGCTCGCGCCTGGAAGAGGGGAAGGCATGATCTTTGATAATCTCTTGCAGATAGGCGAGATGCTCCTGCACCATGGCCTCGGTTTTTTTTCTTTCCTCTATTTCCCTTTTCAATTGGGCATTCAAGGCAATCAACTCTTCGGTTTGTTTCTGCAGATTATCACGGTGCTGTTTCAACTCAAGCTGGGTCCGTATCCGTGATTTGACAATGGCCATATTGAATGGTTTGCGGATATAATCCACCGCCCCCAGGCTCAGTCCTTTTTCCTCATCATCTTCATCCGTGAGAGCGGTGATGAACATAATCGGGATATGAGCTGTTTTCTCATTCTCCTTGAGTCTTTTGCACACTTCATACCCGTTCATCTTGGGCATCATGATATCAAGCAGGATCAGATCCGGCTGCGGTTCTTGCCCGGCCATCAGCAAGGCGTCGGGTCCGTTGTCGGTGAAAGAAATATCATAATCCGCACGCAATATCTCCAGCAGAATCCGTATATTTGACGGAACATCGTCAACAAATAAAATTCTGAATTTATCCTGCTGCTCGTCCATCGTGCCTCCCCTCTATCATGATTAAGATCAGATCGAAAAAAACGCTGAGATGCCGTAAAACTACCATTCAATGCCCAGCATGAGACAGTTGATACCGCTGCCGATACCAAGCAGAGCCGCCCGTTGGCCGGCCTCCAGCATCTGCTGCTCAAGACCAATGGCCATGGTCAAAGGGGCGGAAACTGAACCAACATTACCCCAAAAAGGCAACGACTCAAAATTCTTTTTGGCATCGAGCTTTAATCTTTCAAACAACAACTGGGCATGAGCCCGGCCAACCTGATGACAGAAAAAACGGCTGATACCGTCACTGCTCCAGTCAAGTTCATTGCAGAAATCAAACCAGACAAGGGCCGCCGTCTCAACACCACGCTTCAGCAGTTCCTCGGAATCAGTGGCCATGAGGATGCCCGCACCGCCTTCCACTCCTCCCCGACAAAGATCATTATGGCTGCTGTTGGCCCTGACCGCGCCGCCGCAAAGCAGATGCCCGGTATCCTGCTGATGTCGATCGCCCAGCACCATGGCAACGGCACCGGAACCGATGGTGAGGGAGGCAAAGCTTGACTTGATCGTTTTCCGGGTAACGGCGGGATCGCTTAAAAGATGCCGGATGGTCGACTCGACCAGATTTTCAGCGGTTTCGCCGGCCACGACCAGCCCTTTCCTTACCTGGCCCAGTTCAATCATGTTGGCCAGCATGACCATGCCGTTAAGAAAGCCGAGACAGGCGTTCGACAAATCAAAAATCTGGCATTTCTCCGGCAGCTTCAAGCGATGATGAACAAACGAAGCAGTGGCAGGCTCCATCATATCCCGCGAAACAGAGGTGAAAATAAGGCACTCGATTTCAGCGGGATCAACATCGGCGACGGCAAGGGCCTTTTTCCCGGCCATGGCCGCGGCGTGGCTTGGTTTTGTGCCGCTGTCCCAGAATCGGCGTTCGCGAATGCCGCTCATGAGCTCAAGCCGTCCCTCCGGCAGCTTCAAACGCTGATAAAGAGGCGCCAGACGCAACTCAAGGGCTTCGGAGGTGACAACATTCGGCGGGGCCTCATAGGCCGGAGGATACAGGCAAACTCGCTGGTAGAGCATGGTTAGCCTACCACTTTTGCGACAATTTCAGCGTCAAAATAATTGGATCCCATGCCGGCGTCAACCACCAGACACTGGCCGGTCATACCTGATGATCTCGGGGAAAGCAGAAAAGCCGCCACATTTGCCGCCTCCTCGGTTTGAACGGCCTGCTTGCGCAAGGTTGCCGTTTCGGCAAAAAGATAACTGTCAACATACCCTGGAATACCGGCAGAGGCGGAAGTTTTCAGAAGTCCCGGGCAGACTGCGTTAAATCGAACCCGGGAAAAAGCGGAAAAACTCTTGGCAAGAAAACAAAGTGATGATTCCAGGGCCGCTTTCACCGGTGCCATGTAGCCGTAATTTTCCGCGGCCATCCTGGTAGTCGAGATAGAGATGGTCACGACCGAGGCATCGGGAGTAAAATAATTTTGAAAGTGATTACAGAGAGATATGAGTGAAAAACAGGAAATGTCCATTGCCTGGAGAAAATCGTGTTTCAAGGTTTCATGAAAAGGCTTCATCCCCTCGGAATAATTGGCAAAGGCTATGGAATGAACAAGACCGGCCAGTTTGCGGCCGTCAAGCCAGGAGCTCATTTCCTCGCAAAGCCCGACAATGTTTTCTTCCTTTTCCACATCGCAGATAAAAACCGGACTGCCGGGAAAAAGCTTTTCCGCTGCTTTTTTCCGTTCTTCACTGCGGACCACGTGCACCACCTGCACTCCTTCGGCACGGAGTATTCCGGCAACAGCCGCGGCAACCGATTTGCGGTTGGCCAGCCCGAAAACAGCGATAATTTTTTTATCCAGATCAAGAAAACTCATGGTGTGTCGTACGTGTTCCAGTGGTTGAGCGTTATACCGTTATAACGTTTCAACGTTTAATCGCTTAAACGCTTGATCATTCTTATTTCAGCGCGCAGGCAAAATCAACTTTAACCGCCGTTTGTTCGTTGACCACAACCTTGCCGCTGAGAAACCAGGCTGGTCCGACCCGCTCCTTCAGTTTCACCTCGATGCGAATGACATCGCCCGGTTTGACTTCCCGTTTAAATTTTGCGCCCAGGATCCGGGTCAGTACAGGGACACCCTGTTCGACGGCTATGGTTTCAGCACGGGAAGCCTGCTTGATTTGCTCTGATATGAGAATCGCGCCTGCCTGAAATACCGCCTCGCAAAGGATAACCCCAGGCATGATCGGATAATGGGGATAATGGCCCTGGAAAATATCCAGATCAACGGCAATGGTCTTTTCAGCGATGAGTTTGTTGTCCTTGATCATCACCACCCTGTCCACCCAGAGAAAGGGGGGGCGGTGCGGGATCCGCGCAAGGACAAATTCCTTAGAGTCCACCGGTAACATCAAGCACCGCGCCATTGATGTAGGACGCCTGCGCTCCGGCCAGGAAAAGCACTGCGTCGGCGACCTCTTCCGGCGTTCCGAATCGTCGCATGGGCACCAATTTTTTATATTCCGCCAGCTGTTCCGGACTCAGATCATCGAGCAGATCGGTGGCAATGAAGCCGGGGGAAACACAGTTAACCGTGATTTTCCGTTTGCCGGTTTCCTTGGACAGCGACTTCATCATGCCGATCTGGCCCGCCTTGGAAGCGGCATAATTGGCCTGGCCGGCAAATCCCAGATGAGCCATGGGCGAGGTGATAAAAATAATACGCCCGTATTTCCGCTTCATCATCAGCTGCACGGCGAATTTCGCCATGTTGTAAGAGCCGGTGAGATTGATATCAATTACGCTGCGCCAATCCTCTTCCTTCATCATGGCAACGACCGCATCCCGCCTGATCCCGGCATTATTGATAAGGACGTCGATGGTTTCGAACCGCTCTTCCACCGCGGCATAAAACTTTTCAACCGCCTGATAGTCGCTCACATCACACTGATGCAGATGCAGGTTGCGGCCAAGAGCTCCCAGCTCATCCTGGAACTCGCCGGCCGCCTTGCTGTTTGATCCGTAGAGGCCGATCACCAAGGCGCCCTGCTGAAGGAAGGCCAGGGCAATTGCCTTGCCGATTCCACGGGTAGCCCCGCTGATAACGATTTTTCGCCCGGTAAAATCCGTCATTGTCAACTTCTCAAATACGCATCAGCGTCATTGGCGACAATGACACCGTAATTAATGGCGCCGAGCCAGCCGGACATAATTATGCCCACCGATCCGACATGAAAAAGACCGGGGACCACCTTGAAAATCTTTCGGGAAATATCAAGCCCGGGAAATTTTGTGCCGAATGATGTTCCCTTGGTGTGCAGGGTATAGCGCTGGAATGTTTTCGGCGTTGCCGCTTCAAGCCAGTCGCATTTGCCGCGAATGCCGGGAATGTAGCGCTCCAGGTCATCCAGGGAGCGCTCTATCATGTCCTGTTTCGCCGCTTCGTAGGCCGCGCCGGAAAGGGCTTGCCAATCGTCAAAATTGCCGTTCATGGAGGCGACGACGGTATAATCGGGCGGCACATCAGGTCGGGTCTTGGGATAATAAACGGAAAACGTCCTGCTTTTTGTTTTCATATCGCGCATTTCCGCCGAATCAAACTTCGCCGCGGTCGAGGTGAACAGCAAATCGCCGACATCAGGAAATTCCTCTCCAGGCTTGATCCCCATATAAACCTGACAGCTGGAATTATTAATGGACACCTGGTCGAATTCACCAAGAAAATCAGGGGGAAAAACCTCACGACCAGCCAGTTTGTCAACCGTATTGGTAATGCCGCTGTTTGAAATGACGCAGGAGGAGCTGATGACCCGACCGCCGACATCCACGCCCCTCACCCTGCCCTTTTCGACGACGATTCGATCGACTTTTGACCTGGTGCAGATGGTGACCCCGTTTTTTTCCAGTTCGTCCTTCATCATGCCGATCAATCTGTCCGTGCCGCCGGCAAAGGTATAAACGCCCTTGCTCATGAAATTGGAAAAGACGATACCATAGGTTATGGCCGGGTCATCCAGGGTTGATCCGTTGGCATAGGTTATCGGTTCCATCAGCAGACGATGCACGTCGGAACGGCCGGGGAAAAATTTCTCAAACAGCTCTCTCGTGCTCATGGAGAGGTCATCATAAAAATTCATCTTGCGGGCAGTGGTGAAAAAATCTTCAATAACCGAGCCGGCAACGCCAAACTTGTTCTGCAGGATATTGGTGAAATCCTCACGATCAAAGGTTGTTTTCAAGCTGAACTGAGGATTGTCAAAAACGATGTTCTTCAGCTGGACAATGGAATTTTTTATGGCATCATTCCAATATTTCCTGCAGGTCTTTACCATGCCGTGCGGAAAACCATGGAGGGAAACATCGAACGTATGGCCCTTGCGCTTGAACCAGGTGGCCAGCCCGCCCAATCGATGATGATGCTCGAGCAGCAGAACCTTATGCCCGGCCGCGGCCAGCCGATTGGCAACGGTCAAGCCGCCCAGACCGGAGCCGACCACAATGACATCATATCTGTCTTCCGCCTTGTCTATTGATTGATAAACCATGGGAAAAATAATTGAAAATTGAAAATTGAAAATTGAAAATTGAAAGAACGTACAATGAAAATTGCAAAACTCGCCATGCATTCATTGTAAATTTTCAATTATCAATTTTGTTTAACAAATACTGATTGACGATGGTTACGCCGCTCAACATGGAACCGACAATGCCGAGAAACCCCTGGTCCGTTCCGGCGATGAATACATTGGGGCATGGGGTTCGACCGTCTTTTATTTTGATCGGGCTGCCGTATACCGCACCATGTACTTTTCCCGTAAATTTTTCAATGGTAACAGGGGTAAAACTGTCCTCATATACAATGTTTTGCCGATAATTCCCAATAATTTTCTCGATTACATCCTGCGACTCCGCGCACCAGGCCTCTTTCATGGCCTTATAGCGCTGCCTGGAGACGTTTTTCCACAGGTCATAATTTGCCGCATGGGTAACACGTATCTGAAAATGCCCTGTTTGCGCAAGCCCTTGAAAATTCTCAGGAAAACAGATAACACCCCAGTTTGGATCAACAGCGCGGGCAGGACTTTGGTAGTGCAGGCGTTCGTCCATGGAGTAAAAGATGATCGTGTGGTCACGCTGTATATCCGTGCCTGCCGAATCAGGCAGGATATAAATTGACTCGACAAAAGTCATTCTGCCGCCGAATTTTTCTTCCCGGCACGGCAGGGAAAGCAAGGAAAAGGTGCCGGGCGCACCGATGGTGGAAACAATGTTTTCGCAGGAAATGGTTTCCCCCCCGGCGAGTTTGACGGCACACGCCCGTCCGTTTTTCACCACAATCGACTCCACCGGGCAGTTGAATCTGATTTCGCCGCCGAAAGAGCTTAACTGTTCAAGCAATCGGCCGAGAAAATCCTTCATGGTGCCGGACGGCCGGAAAAACCCCTCCTGATAAATGGAACGGAACATGATGACAAACTGCGAGAAGTCCATATCATGCTCCTCACTGTTGCCGTAGACCATGAGCGGCAGCAGCAGCATTTCGATGAGCAGGGGGTTGTTGAGGAACCCGCCGATGACGGCGCGGGTGGAAATCCATTCTTTCGGGGCGAACGGGTCATAACCATTTAGAAAGTCGACAAATCGCCGCCAGCCGTTCATTTCGCCGGGGAAAACACGGGAAATTTCTTCTTCAAACACTCTGAAATCATTTGAAAAACGCAAGGACGCCCGGCCGGGAAAATGAATCAGGGAGGAATACTGCTCATGGGTGACGAAATCTTTGCGGGAAAACTTCAACTGGCGGAAAAGACGGTTCAGGGGGGCACGTTTTTCCTGGGGCCCGGCAAAATTGGTCATGGCATGCAGACCGGTCTCCAGAAGAAAACCCTTGCGGAAATAATAGGAATTCAAGCCGCCGGGAATGGCATGCCGTTCAAGAACAAGAACCGATTCGCCGAAACGGGCGAATCGAATACCGGCGGCTAAGCCGGAAAGGCCGCCGCCGATGACGATAAGAGAATAATCAGCCACCGGCTGTTACGCATCTTTCAGTTTTGGTTCCAGGTAATTGATACAGCTGGTCAAGGTCGCAAGCTCGGGATAATCGGCTTCCGGGATCTGCAGTTTGTACCGTTTCCTCAGCTCCATGACGATATCAAGGAAATCCATCGAATCAAGATCAAGCTGGTCTCGCAATGCTTCGTCCGCATTGAGAGCTTCCATCTCGGCATCTTCATCTATATCAGCAATTATTTCTATAATAACGTCTTTTATCTCATTACGTGTCATCTACAACTCCACACTTGTTAAAAAAATCAATATCAAACACTCTCAACAGCAGGACGGCAAACGGTTGCCGCCCCATGCAGGCCTGCCGTCAATCACCATATTTTGTGACAATCACCACCGAATTTATCCCTACCATGCCGAACGAGTTATTCAGGATAGAGGAGATATTGTCAAGCTGTTTCGGCTCATGGGAGACAATATTAGGAAGCGCGCATTCGGGGTCGAGATTATCCAGATTAATCGTCGGATGCACAAGACCATCTTCAAATGAAGGAAGATTACCGGCCAATTCAAGAACACCGGCAGCACCCATGGCGTGTCCGATATTGCTTTTGGTGTTATTGATATAGGTTGTTGGGCTTCCGGAAAAAACTTCCCGTATGGCCCGGCATTCCTCGCCGTCGCCCTGCCGTGTGCCGGTGGCGTGGGTGTTGATGATGTCGATATCAGTCGGGGCAAGTCCGGCCCGATTCAATGCCAGCCGCATGCATTCCGCCTGACGGGGTCCGTAAGGCAAAACGAAATCACGCGCATCGGAATTCAAGGCATGGCCGGCAATCTCACCGTAAATGCGTGCTCCGCGCGCCAGGGCCAGATCAAGCCGCTCAAGCACATAGACGCAGCCGCCCTCGGAAATGACGATGCCGTTTCTATCTCGATCAAAGGGACGGGATGCCTTTTTGGGATCAGCATGCTCAGCCAGTGCGCCCTGGGCTTTGAAACTGGCGAAAATACCGAAGGAACCGGTGCATTCGGAAATTCCGCCGCAAAGAGCCAGCTCCACTTCACCGAGCCGCAGCATCTGCATCCCCTGAATCAGCGCGGCATTACCGGCGGCACAGGCGGC
The DNA here is from genome assembly GCA_001914235.1 of Desulfobulbaceae bacterium DB1. NCBI lineage: Bacteria > Pseudomonadati > Thermodesulfobacteriota > Desulfobulbia > Desulfobulbales > Desulfobulbaceae > Desulfobulbaceae bacterium DB1. Next base: position 58,930 of record MQUF01000025.1, on the reverse strand, counting down.
TCCCACCGAATAATGCGGGCCGGTGATGCCGAGATTCATGGTTATCTCACCGGCGGGATTGTTTAAAACCGTGCGCGGATTATGGTGATGGGTCCAGTAATCGACATTGTAGTCAAACTTGCTGATATTGTAGACTTCATTTTCGGTTTCCACCGTACCGTGTTCGGTGAGCCCGATGTACACCCCGGTGTTTTCCCTTTTATACGAAGTGAAGTCGATACCGGCATCAATGAGTGCCTCATTGGCACAGTAAACACCGATGCAACCGGCGCGAGTGCCGCGTTTATTTTCTTTCTTTTTCCTGTATTTTGTTTCGTCAAAGGAACAAATACCGGCAGGCGCGCTTCCCATATGGCGCAGATCGATGGTCTGAATTCCACTGATTCCGGCCAGCAATTTCCGCCTGAATTCAGGCAAATCGGCGGCATTGGGCGCAGCAAGACCAACACCGGTGATGACTATTCTCTGATTATCTGGTAAATTTTGCATTTATATGTTTACTTACTCAGTAGTGACCTGCTTTTTCAAAAACCCGCTGTTTTGTTCTTTTTCGACCGTCGGTCCAATGACAAAAAAAGCAGATGATACCCCCTCCCCCTGCAAGACAACGGGGCGGATCATCTTTGCCTGCGTGCAAGACGGCCTGGGTGAGGCCATCTCCCTCTCCCTCCGCATGATGGCCGGGGTGGGGTTATCTCCCTCTCCCTCCGGGAGAGGGTTGGGGTGAGGGAAAACGGACAACGCTGCTTCATCACTGAAAATAAGAACTTTGTACTATAGCGAATTTTTCAGGCTCTGTCGACCAAGAAAATAAAGGAATACCTGATGGCGGATAAAATCGAACAGGAAATAGAAAAACTCCTGCAACAAGGCAAAGAAAAAAAAGAAATCTGGCGCACATTACGGGATGGGGATGAACCGCATAAAGCACTTTTTCACCTGAACAACAGTTCTCTCCCCCGGGATCGCAAGAAATTTCAGGTGATCAACCTTGTCCTTGCGGTGATACTGCTTTTCGTCACCAGCAAAAAACTGCTCACCGCTTTTTCCTTCGGTGCCCTGGATCTATTTCTGCTCCTCAGCCTGGTGGTGCCCGTCATTAACATTTACGTATTGCGAGAGATACTGCGGTTTCACCGCATCGGCTACAAATTTCTCTTTATCCTTTCCATATTATCCCTGATTCAGCCGGAAAACTGGCATAATCAGGAATTATTTCTTCTAGGTTTGATGATCGGACTTTCCGGGTATCTTTTCAAAGAGATGTTTCCGGGGAATGAACAAGTCAGATTATAGAGGATCTTATATGTACTGAACCGGTATTTGAACAATTTTATCGGTCAAAAACTCTATTCGCCTGCCGGTGTTAATAACAATTCCGTAGCCCGCCTTCGTGTCATCGATTAAGTTTTCCAGCCCACGAAGCGATTTCCGTTTTACTATGGAATTAAGCTTGATCTCAATTGGCACGATTCCAAAATCCCCTTCAACAACAAGATCAACCTCAGACTTATCAATGGTTCTGTAATAATTGAATTCAAGCTGAGTCGCCATGGTCGATTGCAGACCGCGGATGATCTCTTCTACAACAAAGCTTTCAAAGGAAAAACCGGCAACCGGATGCAGCAGCAACTGGTTCACATCTTTAATTTTCAGAAAATAATGCAATAACCCCTGATCTCTGAAAAACCCTTTTCTGGCCTTTTGCACTTTTTTCAGGAGATTGCCGGTATAAGGCTGCAAATTTCTCCATATAAATGTCTGATGAATAATATCCAAATAGTCCTTGATCGTTGAAACACTTATCTCAAGGGCCCGAGCCATATCGCTCATATTTAACTGGTGCCCTGAAAATTGTGCCAACAGGGTGAGAAACCTCCTGAAATTATGAATATTCAATTTGGGAAACAGAGCGCGGATATCTCTACCGAGATAATCCGTTATATAATTTTCTACCCATTGTTTATAAAAATCTTCATTGTGATCACTTTCAATAAGTGGCTCAGGGAAACCACCCTTGAGCCAGACGTTCATTGTCTGATCTATGCCCACTAAAGGTTGCAAATGCAGAAAATCTCTTGCCTGCACTGTCTCGTCAGCCATCATCCGGTAGAGCGCCGAGAGTTCTTTTTCATGGAACTCCCCCTGCTTGAATGGCCACATTTCAACTGTTGCTATTCTGCCCGCGAGACTTTCCGTGATCCCCTTCACAATATGAGGGGAACTTGATCCTGTAAGCAGAAACCTGCCTTTTTTCTTTCGATCCGAATCAATTATCCCCCGGAGAACTTTAAAAACTTCCGGATATTGTTGCGCTTCATCGATAATTACCCCATCCGAATTCATAGCGAAAAAGGTAACCGGGTCACTGCTGATCAACTGATAGTCATCCGGGCTCTCAAGATCATAGTATTTCCAGGAAGGGCGAAGCTGCTTTACCAGCGTGGATTTCCCGCATTGACGTGAACCAACAAGAGCCACCACCGGAAACATGGCCAGCAGTTGGTTTATTTTTGTGGAAAGATAGCGTTTTTTACCCATGATATTTACACGATACTCGCAAAAACCATGGGTGTCAATTTAGAACAGATTGTTCCTTAAGATGAGTTCTTGCAAAATGACTCTATCTGTCATTCCGAACGTAGAGAGGAAACTTTAAATGATGTGATTTTATAAAATTTCTCCCTTACGGTCCGGTAAGCGAACTCGTGAGACTCCAAGAGGACAAATTTTCCTTTTTTCATTTTGCAAGAAGCTCGACTTGTAACAGACAGTAGGGCGGCAATCCGTTGCCGCCTTTTACCGACACACTTCCCGGGAGTAGGGCGGCAATCCCTTGCCGCCTTGTGCCCTATCCCATCAGGCCCGTAGGGCGGCAATCCCTTGCCGCCTTGTGCAATCGAAGCGGAACCGACCCGGTTGCCTTTTTTTCATTGTCACTGACATGCAATCCGTTGTATTCGGGCACGATTTCCCGGAGATGCCTGATTAATTCAGGCACGTTGCGGCTGGTAGCGGCACGGCTCAACTCATCGAGGACCGTTGCCAACCATTGCCAGTCACACTGGCGTGCGCGAGCCAGTTGCAGTTTCGGGTGCGATGTCCCCCGCAGATCTTCACTTTCATGAAAGATCTCCTCAAAAAGCTTTTCACCGGGCCGCAAGCCAATATATTCGATTTTGATATCCCGGTCCGGCTCCAAACCGGACAAACGTATCATCTGCTCGGCAAGGTCCTTGATAAAAACCGGCTCTCCCATTTCAAGAACAAAAATTTCACCGCCCTTGCCCATTGATCCCGCCTGAAGAATCAAACTCACCGCCTCGGGAATGGTCATGAAGTAACGCTTTATTTCTCGGTGGGTGACGGTAACCGGCCCCCCCTGGGCTATCTGCTTTTCAAAAAGCGGAACAACAGACCCGGCGGAACCGAGCACATTGCCGAATCTGGTGGTGACGAATTTTGTCTGGGAGCGAAGATTAAGGTTCTGGCAATAAATTTCGGCAATGCGCTTGGTGGTGCCCATGACATTGGCCGGATTGACCGCCTTGTCAGTCGACACCAAAACAAAACGATCAACATGATACCGGTCGGCGGCATCAGCCACCATCTTGGTGCCGAAGACGTTATTCCGCACCCCTTCGGCCGGATTCAACTCCAGCATGGGCACATGCTTGTACGCAGCCGCATGAAAAACAACATCAGGGGAGAACTTGCGGAAAACCCAATCAACCCTGTCGTAATTTTTCATGTCGCCCAGCACACTAATGATTTTCAGGTCAGGGAATGAAGCGTGCAGCTCAATATCGATGGCATACAGATTAAACTCGCTGTGGTCAAAAATAATAAGCCGGGAGGGATGAAGACCGGCAACCTGCCGGCAAAGCTCCGAACCGATGGAGCCACCGCCGCCTGTCACCAGAACCGTCTTGCCGCCGAGATAGCCCAAAATGGCCTGATGATCCAATTTCACACTATCCCTGCCCAGTAAATCTTCCAATGTAAGGGATCGCAACTGACTGGTGGTTTCCTGGTGGCCATTCATATCTTGGAGGGAAGGCAGAGTGTGGCAGGTAACCCCAATTTTTGCACAAACCGAAGCAACCCGCTGCACCACCTTGCGGCCTGCCGAAGGGATGGCCAAGAGGACAAGCTCGATATCGTAGCTGCCAACCAAGTCCTCGATATCGTCAAGCGAACCATAGACCCGAACCCCGTGAATCTCGCGGCCATGCTTGGCATGATTGTCGTCCACCAAACAAACGGGCATATACTCGGGCCGCCGCAGAAGATCACGTACCAGCAATTCACCGCCCTGTCCCGCGCCAACAATCAACGTTCGCTTCCCCTCCTGTTTGCTGAAAATCTTGTGACGATCTTTAATGAGTCGATAACAAAATCGAGGCCCGGCAAGCCCGCAAACAAGCAACAATGGGTAAAGGAAAATAACCGTCCGAGGAAGCCCATCGAGACGATTGAATTGAAAAAAAACAAGTAGAAGAACCGCTGTGCCGCTGAAAACCGCTTTCAGGATACGGAGCAAATCAGGCAGGGAGGCGAAACGCCACATCCCGCGATAGAGACCAAATATCCACAAAAACAAACCTTGGAGGGGAAAGATCACCAGCAAGATTTGATAAAATACCGGAAAATAGCGCGAAGGAATACTTTCAAAGTTAAAACGAATCCAGTATGCACAGAAAAGGGCCAAGGGAATCCAGAACAGATCGTGCAATAACGCGGCCCAGCGATTAAAAAAAAGTTTGCGCAGATAGGTTTGCGGCATGTCTACTCCCCCTCAAGAACACTCTTTCAAATTTGAAAACGGCCTGATACGCCTACCATAGCTCTTCACTTTCATCTTGTCTTCCAAAAGTTGAATCAAATGCAGGTGCAGCGTGTCATCACTTCCTGCAGGGTCGTGCAGGTCATACAGTTGGGGCAACTCGTCCAGGCTGGACTTGCGTAGAAAGCCACCAACAGGCGTGAGGTGCGTCGCCGGATCAGCAAGCAGATGGGTTGGCCACCGCCGGGGTACCCACCCGCATGCTGCGGAATTTCGGCATCCTGAAGATACTATTATTGCGACCCACCCGGTCGGACCAATAAAGGACCGGCCCTTTGGATGACAGCTTGACCAGCAAGGCCACCAGCACAATCGGCAGGCCCAGAACAAGCGCCACCCAAACGGCCAGAATCAGATCAAACAGTCGTTTCATGCAAAAATCCCTTGCGCTGTTCGGCGCAGTCCCTCATCCACACTGATGGCCAGCCCACTTTCATTTACCCTTTATCCCTCAGCCATTGTCTGCCCGTTTCAGTTAACTGATATTGCTGTAAAAGGCTATTTGGTTTATCGGGGATAGTCATTTCAAGAAATCCACTCTCTATAGCTGGCTTCAGGTACGATTCGAGAAAATGTTTTTTATTCTTAATCCCAAGCCTTTTTTGCAGTTCTTCTCTGCCGACAATCTTTTCACAAGCAAGCAAGACGCGCGCAACTGGGGGGAACTGGGGGACGGGCAACCGGGGGGGGCAACATGCTCAGTCAAGCGCATCTCGACCTTGAAAAAATCACCAACCTCATCTACAACGAGGACAATCTCAGGGTAATGTCTCCTGACCGACATCAACACCGCACACATTACCATGATCGTCGATACCAACGATGACCTTACCGCCATCCGTATTGGCAAAGGCAACCAGGGAGATGACGACTTCCTTGCCAAAAGATTTTTTATGTTCAACCGCTTGTGATTCCACTTCTCACCTTAGCCCGATCTCCTGGTCTTTTCGGAATTCTGTTCAAAACCTGCCCAGTGATAAAGAACTGCTCAACTGACACGCGCAAGAGCCAACCTTGTATGATTGAGGAAAAACTCATTACCTGGACTCAACACAACCAAACACACAATTCAAGACCTGCTCCCCACCCCCGTCACTGCAAGGAGCGGAGCGACGCGGCAGTCCAGAGGTTTTGACTCAGGAGCCGCCACTATTACCTGGATTGCTTCGCTCCACTCGCAATGACGGATGGGGGTAGATTGCCGCGAACCACTCGCAATGACGATATCCTTTCCTCACCTCTTGCTTTTCCCATCTTGCCTCCCCCATTCATTTTGCACCTTGCGACCTTCTATTCATGATAATAATGAATTAATTCAGCAACTGGAACTCTTTTTCAGGAATGCCGAGGCAATATCGGAAGTCGCGGACTTTGACTTTTCCACAATATCCACCTCAAAACCAAAGGCCGCGAACTCTTCGCGCAACGCCTTGAAATACGGCTCGAAAGTGAATTCCCGATTCGCCGCCAGCAAAGAAAAGTCCAGACCCTCCGAAAACCTGGGAAGACCATAAAATATACGCAGACAGGTGCCGCCATAAAAAGCGGCTTTGGCAACCCCCCCACGGTTCAGGCGGCAAGGGCGATTTGCTGCATCACCTCGCGCAAGGCATGGGTCACCTCCGCATCGGTATCGCGGCGGTAACGTTTCAAGCATCTGCTCAACCACCGTCGGGGTCATAAAGTCTCCAATGCCCTGGCCAGCACCCGCAAATGCCGCGACTTGTATCCCGCGGCAGCACAATCACCAGCAACCTGCCGATCCATCTCCCGCAGCATCTCCATATCCATCCGCAAATGCTCCAGCAGCCAAGTCAGCATGCCGGATACCGACATAAGGGGCAGCCGACGCGTCAGCATGATCAGATCGCACAGTGCCTTCTCGGGCGAAGCCAGCAAATACGATACTCCGCCCTCTCCCTGCTCCATTCGCACCCCAATCCCGTAAGCCGGAGGCGGCAAATGTGTATACGAGAATCGGCCCAGGCGCGTGGTCATTACCCGGCTGCGCTTCAAGGTCACCGAAGTAACATCGAACACCCCTTCGGGAATCAGGCCGTATCGGCTCAAGGCAAACTCCAGCGACACATAGGAAGGACCATACAGAATATTGGCCACCAGAGGCAACGGTATCGGCTCTGCCCGCTCCTCCGGGCCCAAGACATAAAGGCAACAGCACCCCCTTGGCCAGCCAGTCGGCTATTTTGTCGTTGGGACGGCGATAGCCCGCCAGCACCGACAACAAAACCTCGTGACCAAAAGGAACATTACCCAGATGACGAAGCAGTTTTTCCATTCCGTTTCTCTCAAAAAATGCATAATTAAACGGAAAATAACCGATTATATATTCATTTTCAAGCAGTAGATGTGGCCAGCCCGGCAAAGGCCTCGACATAGCGGGCGGCCAGTTCCCAGTAGCTCCACGGGGTATTCCAAAAACTGATAATTCAAGATCAAACCCCGGGGTTGCGACTTAACAACTTGGAAGCCTGACCCCATACTGCCGGCGCCCCCATTCCTTACTTACATCTTAAACCTGGGCGGTTCAGAAACGTTCCCGAGTGACTGCGCCACCTGTTCACATTCCGCGCAGACAATGCTGGTCAGATACGACCAGAACGCTTCATTCTCAATCGTTTCCGTCACGATGCGCACAGGCAGGAATCGTCTCATTTCTTGAATAAAATCATGACGTAACCCTGCATCCAGCTGTAATCGAGTCTTCCGTTCATTGAGCAAATCCAGAAATTCCGCCGTACTCCGATGACGATCCAGAATCTTTTTCGGGATCAAATCAAGCGGCAGATCAACACCTTGCTGCTTAAGCCAGACAATATCCCAAAGATCACGATTCTTCAGCCGGTTTGCCCGTAAGGCCAGGGCAACAAGTTTATCAGCCAGGATTTCTTCACGGCTTTGCGCCTGGATGATCAGGCTGGAGGTCCCCATTTCGACGCCATAATGGTTGCGCAACATCATCGGCCGCCGATCATGGCTGGGCAGGGTACAAATATCGATATTTATTCGTTGGGAAGGCAGCGACTTTTGTTCCGGCCTGGTGATAACGCTCATCTTCCAGGTATCAACGTTCCCCGTCTCTTTCTTCGGTTCACCCACCGTAACCTGCAAGCCATATTTCGCTTCCAGGCTGTCAACAAGAACAGCAGCCAAATCGCTCAGCGTCGCACGGTTGAAGTGCTTTCCCCCTGTAAAATCTAAGTCCTCACTCAACCGATGAGAGCCATAACAGGCCCGCAGGCAAGTCCCGCCGATAAAGGTCAGGGTGTCGAGAAGCCCGGCTGCACTCATTTCGCGAATGATATCGTGGTGGAGAAGTTCTTTCTCCACCACCGCACGCAGCGGCGCAAGCTCAGCCTTATTTTTCGTTGCCTGAAGGACAAGTTGATCAAACAAGTTCATTGGCTGCATTCCAATCGATTAAATCGGTACTCCGCTTGGTAGCCTGCATATCCTTTATTGCCAGGGCAACGGATGCACGCCACAAACGGCAACGTGAGTCGTAGATCAGGTGATCCGTCAAATTCTCCGGCTGCTTCTTGGTGTGAACAAACTCAATCCGACCGAATTCACCACAATTTACAATGTGACTGCGACCGGAAGACATCAAGGTGATCCAGTTCATAGGAATCTGAGAAATCACTCCGGCATCGCTGAGCGCCGTCTCAAGGCTGATATAATTAAACGCATCGGCCCGCAATCTCGCAGCCGCGTGAAAAAGCACCAATCCACCGGCATAATCAACCGACGGATACAGGTACACCCCGCGGCAGATACGCTTAAGCAAACCATCCCTTACCCCTCTGGATACCAGCGCTTTGAATCCACCCTGACTCTGTTCGGGCATTGCACCCTTCAGGTCGGCAAGGGAAAAGAGGTAATGTTCATCATCCGCAAGTTCAGCAAGAATCTTTGCCAGTTGCTTAATCGGCTGCATAGGCCACCACGGTCCACATAAGGTTACAGTTAATATAACTTTATGTATACCGAAAAAATCAGACTGTCAATGGTTGCATTGAGCAAAAGGAAAGCACCCCTCATTTTCAATGGGCGTTAAAAGGAGAACGCTAAGGGACAACGGGGTCAGGCTTCCAAGTTGTTAAGTTTCTCCTTGCATCGTTATTTGCAGAGACCTCATCTTTTCAGCAAGTACCGGGTCATCCTGAACACGATCCGACAAGCGGCGCACGGCTGAACTGATACTCCCCACATCCCGGTTCACCAGCTTGGCAATTGAAGAAAGGGTCACGCATCCTGATTCACGGGCCAGCCAGCCTGCCATCGCCCGGGCCTCCGATGCAGTTCTCTGCTGTGACTTGGCCTTTAAAATGCTCACATCAATATGATATGCCAGGCACACCTGGTCGATGATTTGTTGGGCGATCAAGCGAAGCGGCATCTCCCCTGAGCCGGAAAGACATCTGTCCATAAAGTTGTCGTCACCGAGAAGTCGCGAATCGACGCCGGCACCATGAAAATCGGGTCGGCGAACTTCACCCACTCCCTCAAGGACAAAAGCCATGTACGCTGCTTGCGCCTTGGTAACCGATTTTCCAAACTGGCCCAACATCCAATCGGTGGTCAACCAGGGGAGTGTTTCTTTTCCCAGGTAGGCGCGGTGGCCACTCCAGGAGTACTCCTCAGGATCTACAACCAGGCCTGCCCGCACCGGATTGAGGTGAATATAGCGAACCAATTCAAGAAGATAGCTCTCACCATCCACGAGGATGGCCTTGTAGCGCCCCTGAAAGAGATGGCCCGACCTTTGCTTCCGCCAGTTGATCCAGCGGGTATAGCGGAAGGAGAGATTGTGCATGGCGCGGGACAGGGGGATATCGCCAACTTGCAAGGCAAGGTGGATATGGTTACCCATAAGGCAAAAGGCGTGGATGCGGTATCCGAACCGGTGGCTCCCCTCTTGAAGAAGCAGGCAAAAACGATAGCGGTCAGCTTCGGTCAGGAATACGTCCTGGCCACCGTTTCCCCTGAAAATAACATGATAGATTCCACCAGGAAGATGGATGCGTGGTTTCCGTGCCATACGTTGGAATATATCTTTGCAGCTTCAACTTGTCAACTTGGAAGCCTGACCCCATACTGGTCCATACTGGTCTTCTCCCTGCTCAAACCACGTCCGGTCGTTGGTCTCCAATCGTCGAGACACAATAGAGTGGGAGGAATTGGAGTTTCTGGTCAGATAGTTTATTGCTCGTACCGCTATAAAGGACCAACCCTTGCGGGCAATTATGATATTTTTCAAGCATAAGGTGCAGACTTCGCAGACTCCCGCCTGCTCCCGATTTAACCTCTACCGGGTAAATATTTCCTTGCCGAACAACGAGAAAATCAACCTCAGCACTACTGCCACGGGCCTCTCGTGCCCAATAAAACAACTCTGAACTATGCCAGGCCAGTAGTTCCTGGGCGACAAATTGTTCCGCAAGTTTTCCCCGGTACATCGCCAGAAGATTTTCCTGCTGCAATTCCAGTTCAACCGGCACCTGACAGAGTCTCTGCATAAGCCCTATGTCGAGCATGGATGCCTTGAATTTCTTTGGGTTGGCTGTTGCGCCTAACGGCAAACCACTTGGGTCACAGGCCGGAATTTTATGAACGGCCTTCGCCTTGACCAGCAGATCAAACGCCTTACGATTCATCTGGCTTGAATGCCCATCATTCAAACGTGTATATTTTAATTGTTCTCCAATACTTTTTGCCACGTTCAAAAAAACTGCATCCAGGCAGATCGTATTGATATGAGGGGTGTATTTGGAAAAGTCATCGCGATACGAGTCCAGAATTTCTGATTGGACCTGAAAGGTTTCAACCATGGAACCGGTGTCACGATAGGTCTTGACACATTCAGGCATGCCGCCAACAAAGAAATAGATCCGTAATTCCCTGAGGATGATTTCCTGGATAGAACCTGCAACGTTGTCCGACTGCTCCAGAGTGTATTCGGCCATCTGCTCTTTGCCCATTGACAGCAGATATTCGTAGAATGTCATCGGATGCATGTGCAGATACTGCACGCGGCCGACAGGAATGGATATCTCGCCAAAGCCAAATTCCAGCAATGACCCGGCGGCAATAACATGAAGTTCCGGCATCTCTTCATGAAAGTAGCGTAATGCCATGAGGGCGCGCGGACAGGCCTGGATCTCATCAAAGAAAAGAAGCGTCTCACCGGGTATGATTCGACCAGTGGTCAATTCCAGATGCTTCAGTATCGACTGAGGCTCAAGATTCCCGGAGAAATGAGGGTGCAGATCGCGGCGTTTTTCCAGATCTATTTTGACAAAACTATGAAATTGCTTTGCCAGAACATTCTCGACAAGCCATGTTTTCCCAACCTGGCGAGCCCCACGAATTATCAGTGGTTTACGACGCGGCGAATCTTTCCAGCCTGCAATCTGTTTTTCAGCTAATCGTTGCATGCATGATTCTCCCTTGCTTCAGACGTGTTGGTACAGAGTGTATATCAAACTGCAACCAACTAACCCCAATGAACGGGACAAGTGCCTTTCGCAGCTTATTTTCTTACAAAAAAGTAACTATCCAGCAAAGGGCAAAAAAACTTGAAAAAACCCTGGACAGTTACGCAAAAAACAAGAAAATAAGCTACAAGGCACTAAACATTACACCTGTTCAACATAAAAAGTCAAGGGTGTTTCTATTATTCTAAAGTTAAAAGTCAAGGGTATTTGCTTTCTTGTTGCAGGCTGAATGAGAAATTGCGTCCCCTTTTCCGTTCTTTTTTTGTACTTTCATCAAATATCAACTTCGATAGGCGCCGCCGAGACCGTCAGCTCACCTTAGCCATCCCATGCGGCGCATTGGAACGAGGAAAGGGGCAACCAACGGCGGATAATGGATTACCGAATGCAAACCCCGTAGGGGCGACCCGGTGGGTCGCCCGCGTTCCCGGATGCGACGGGTTACATCCTTCCGCCCTTCGCCCCACCCCCGTCACTGCGAGGCGTGCAGCAATACTAATTCCGCCAGCTTTTGCCGATCATTCGAGGTGATCATAAAATTCTGCCCCTGCTCATCATCGAAACATGATACGATTATCTTGCCTATTCATATACAATTTGATACGATTAGCACATGCAAACAAATCATTGGATATGGCAACACCGCAACTGGCCTGCATTTTCGTATGATGCCAAGGTATTGCTCGCAGACATAGCCGCTGTTTCTCGACTGGCAGGCAGATTGGATATCATTTATCGCACACTGAACAACGAAGAACAGATGACCGTTCAGGAGCAGGTGCTGGCAGATGATGCCATGGAAACATCTGCCATCGAGGGAGAAGTCCTGCGCCGCAGTTCAGTTCGGGCATCAATCCGCAGGCGACTCGGTCTGCCCGGAGATTGCCCGGAATGGGACGCCCAGGCGGACGGCCTTGTCTCCGTGCTGCTTGATGCCCGAAGCAAGCAGCGCCGGCCATTAACTGAAGAAAGACTTTGCGGCTGGCATGCAGCCCTGTTTCCTGCCGGCTATTCAGGGCTGACAAAAATTCGGGTCGGTCGCTACCGTGGCGAAGAGGAAATGCAGATTGTCTCCGGCCCGTTCGGCAGGCAGACGGTTCATTACATCGCTCCACCACAAGAAATCCTGGCCAAAGAGATGAATCAATTTCTCTTCTGGGTCAACAGCAACAATGAACAGGAGCCCCTGATCAAGGCAGGAATCACGCACTTGTGGTTTATTATGATCCATCCTTTTGACGATGGTAACGGACGAATCGGCAGGGCCATTACCGATTACCAACTGGCGGAAAGTTATCCGGCAGTCATGCAGCTTGCCTCCTTCTCCAAGCATATCAGCATGGACAGAAAAGGGTATTATCGTATTCTGGAGGCTGCAGGCAAAGACGGACTGGATATAACCGGCTGGCTGCAATGGTTTCTGCAGACCTTGAAAGCCGCCATCCATGAATCAGAATGGGTCGTTGAAAGAGTTGCCCTGAAGGCTGATTTTTGGCAGCACCATACGAACACTTCCCTCAATGCAAGACAACACAAGGCAATCAACCGGCTGCTGGATGCCGGAGAAAGATTTGCAGGAGGCATGACAACCAGAAAATATGCAGGAATGACGAAATGCAGTAAAGTAACAGCCAGTCGAGACTTAAGTGATCTTGTCGAAAAACATATTCTGCAAAAATGTCCCGGAAAAGGAAGAAGCACAAGTTACGAACTTTGTCACATCGTAACTATTCAGCTCAAGGCCGGAAACGAACAAAAACAACCCAAACCGTAACTATCCGGCAGCGCCGTAGCTGCTAGGCAGAAGCCTGCGAGACTCCGACGCAGATGCGGTGCTGCTGGATAGTTACGTCACATCCAAGACGGGATCAAACAAGAAGGCATTCTGAGAATCAATGTTCCCTGGATTCGTTCAGTTACCCGCTCATCTGTTAAAACCTGATTTTTGAACCCCAAAATGCTGTTCTAAGGCCAAAATCTACCATGATTTCTAGTTATCACACTATAACTTCAACGAGTTGCCTCGGTCCGACCCCGCTCAACACAAAACAATCCCCCCACCGTCACTGCGAGGAGCAAAGCGACGCGGCAGTCCAGAAAGCACAATGGGGCACCACAGCCCAACACCTCCCTGAATTGCCGCGCTTAGCTCGTGTCTGTCCAGAAATAGGTCATTTCGTTCGAGATCAAGGACTGCGAAAAAAATAAGCGCAGGCATATATGCGATATTCCGAGCATTATTTTTTGAGCATGACGCCGAGATCGGGCGAAAGGGCCATTTCTGGACAGACACTAGCTCGCAATGACGTACCCTCACACCTCACCCTTTACTTGTCCCTTCCTCCATCACCGCCGCCACCACCCTGCACGTCTTCTCGATTTCTTCATCCGTCAAGGTGGGGTGGACTAAAAACATCAAACTGGTCTCCCCCAGAGCCCTGGCAACAGGCAAGCGTTTCGCCGGACGCCAGCCCATGCCGTCAAAGGCCTTTTCCAGGTAAACCTCGGAACATGATCCGGAAAAACAAGGTACACCACGGCTGTTGATCTCCGTCATGATACGGTCCCGATCCCATCCAGGGGCCAGGCATTCCGGGCGTAGAAAGACATAGCATTTATACCAGGCATGCTCGACATGACCAGGAACCTCAGGCACCCGCAGGGCGGCACAGGTTCGAGCGGCGTCCAGGATAGCCTCGGCGTTGCGCTGACGTCTCGCATGCCACTCTGGCATGCGGCGCAGTTGGATACGGCCGATCACCGCCTGCATCTCCAACATCCGCCAGTTGGTGCCGAAGGATTCATGCAGCCAGCGGAATCCGGGTGGATGTTTCCGCTCGTAGACTGCCGACCAGCTCTTGCCATGATCCTTGTAGGCCCACGCCTGCTCCCACCACTCCCGACGGTTGGTGGTGAGCATGCCACCCTCGCCCCCCGTGGTCATGATCTTGTCCTGGCAGAACGACCAAGCGCCAAAGTGGCCGATGGAACCCACCGGCCGCCCTTTATAGTGCGCCCCATGGGCCTGGGCGCAATCTTCGATAACATACAACCCCTTTTCCGCAGCCAAGACCATGATCGCGTCCATATCGCACGGCCAGCCGGCCAGATGCACGCAAATGATTGCCTTGGTGCGGGGAGTGAGCACGGCCCGGATCGTCTCGGCAGTAATATTCTGGGACTCCGCATCAATGTCAGCAAAAACCGGCACTGCCCCGGCTGTCACCACACAGGAAGCCGAGGCAAGAAAAGTGCGCGGCGTTACCACCACTTCATCCCCAACACCGACACCCAATACCTTAAGGGCCAGATCCAGAGCCACTGTACCGTTGGCGAGCGCCACGGCATACTCAGCCCCGCACCAGGCAGCGAATTCCGTCTCAAACTCCCGCCCTTCGTTACCTGTCCAGTAATTGACCTTATTGGAAAGCAGAACACGGCTGACGGCGTCGGCCTCTTCCTTGGTGAAGAAAGGCCAGGGGGAAAAGGGAGTGTTCAGCATACTCATTTCTCAACAACTTTTAATTGGTCGAGCCGGCACACCGACCACAGTCAAACCATCCGCCACATGATCAATCACCGCAGCACCCGCACCCACCATAACGCCGGCGCCAATGCGAATACCCTGGACAACCGAGCTGCCAATTCCAATCCAGCTGCCATCCCCTATCTGAACATCACCAGCCAGATGCACACCTGGGCAAATATGCACCCCATCCCCTAAAATACAATCGTGGTCGACCGTTGCCCCAGTATTCACGATACACCCCTTACCGATCAGACAATCAATGTTCACCACCGCACCCGCCACCACCAAGGAACCAATTCCAACAGACACTTCCAGACTGAGAATAGCCGATGGATGAACCACTGTCGTCACATCCAGGCCCGCTCCTTTTAAGCGATCCAGCCATTCCAATCGTGTCGCACTCTTGCCGATTGCCACAAAGACCTGGTCACCCGGCAGAACATTGGCCGCCAAATCCTCACCTCGTCCCACCACTGGCCAAGAACCACATACAGTCAGCTCCGGCCAGCGATCATCAAAAAACAACAACTCGCTCCAGGCGCCAACCGCACGGGCACAGTCACCCACCACCTTGCCATGACCGCTGGCCCCGAGAATCAGCAATCGCCTGTTCATGGCTAAACCCCCTCGACATCATTGCCGCGAAATTTTTGCATCGTTGCCTCGCCTTGCGCACTAATCCCTTCACGAACCAACACCTTTCTGATGGTCAGCCAGAGAATCTTGATATCCAGCCACAACGAACGATTGTCAACATACCAGACATCCAGCTTAAATCTTTCATCCCAGCTCAGGGTATTGCGACCATTCACCTGGGCCCAGCCGGTGATGCCAGGGCGAACCTCATGACGGCGAGCCTGCTCAGGGGAATAAAGTGGCAGATACTCCATCAGCAAGGGACGCGGGCCCACCAGGCTCATCTCTCCCTTGAGCACATTCCACAACTCCGGTAACTCATCCAGGCTGGCGGCTCGCAAGACGCTGCCGAACATAGTCATCCGCAGTTCATCGGGCAACAGGTTACCGTGCGTATCCATGGCATCACGCATGGTACGGAACTTCACCATCTCAAAAGATTTACCATAGAGTCCTGGGCGGAGCTGACGGAACAACACCGGCGTCCCGAGCTTCCAGCGAATCAATAGAGCTATCACGGCAACAACAGGCGAAAGAATCACCAGGCCGGCTAAGGATACCGTGCAATCAAAAAAACGTTTCAGCATCTATCGTTCAACAACACGGATGCGAGTTTTTCAGCCAACCGAGCATAGTCATGGTTTTCCAGGGCGTATTCTCGACCATTTTGCCCCAGCCGAGCACGCTCTTCAGGCGAAAGGGCCTTGAGTTGTAAAACCGCCTCGGCAATCGCCTGGGGATTTTCAGCGGGGATGCTTATACCGGCTTTGGCTTCATCGACAGGCAAATACCTACCTGATTCAATCGCATACAAAATTGGTTTTCCGGCATAAAAATAATCAAACAGTTTATTAGGTGAAACCCCAAACCTAAATAATGGATCTTTTGTTAAACCAATAAAACATACATCAAACTGTGCCAACATCGTTTGAATCTGCGTTTTCGCAATAGGGTCAACAAACACGACATTGTGCAGTGTCTGATCTTTTTTCATCAACCTTATTTTTTCTTTGCCGCCGCCAACAAGCACAAAGACCACATCCGCCTGGTCCTTTAAAATCGCGGCAGCCCCGATCAATGTATCCAGAGCATTGGCGACACCCAATGTGCCTGTATAACCAACTATAAATTTATCCTGCGGAATCTGCGCCCGCACAGCCTCAGGCAAAGGCACATGTAACGACACATCCGCCAGGGAAAAACCGTTGGGAACCCAAGCAAATTTGTCTCGATCCATGCCGCGTGCCACCATGTGGTCGACCGCATAAGGCAGGTTGGACAACACCACATCCGAATACCGGTAGGCTTTATCTTCAACCCATTGCATGATACGAATAATCGGATTATTCCGAGAATACCCCCCCAATTCCATCAAAGAAAGGGGCCAGATATCCCGCACCTCAAAGGCAAAACGCGCACCCATTTCTCGAGCCAAACGCTGGGCGGCCAAAAAAACAAAGGGGGCTGGCGAAGATGCCAAAATAACATCAGGCTTATCCGCAATGATTCGAGGCAACTTCAACAACCGCCAGGCAAATATAAACCAATTCAACACACGTTTTTTATCATGGGCATCATGGTATTCAGGCATCCGCACCCACACAAAATGAAAGCCTTCAGCCGCCTCCATTTTAAAGGCTGCATCCATGGTGGGCGGTTCGCGTAAAAGATGGGTAAAGGAGGCCGCAACCAGATACACCTTGTGCCCCTGCTTGGCCAATTCTTTCGCTAAATAATAATGCCTACCTCCCATACCGGTTTGCGGCGTGGAGGCGTACTGGTTGATGAGCCAGATAGTTTTCTGCCCGGCCATCACAAACCTCTTGCTGCCAGTGCTTCGACCACGCGACCTGCTGCTTGACCGCCGCCATACAACGCGCCATCGTCAACCATGTGCCGGCCGTAATGGCGTTTGGCGGCAGCAACAATCACCGTTTTATCCGCGCCGGCCAATTCATTGGCGCCGCTTTCCACCAACTCCACCCATTCGGTCTGATCACGCATGGTAACGCAGGCCTTGCCAAAGAAGAAGGCCTCCTTCTGTACCCCGCCACTGTCAGTGAGCACCAGGCCGCAATGGTTGAGCAGCCAGACCATTTCAAAATAGCCGACCGGGTCGATCACCTCAGCTAGAAGCGACAGTCCGGCCCGTTCCATGGCCCCCTTGGTTCGCGGATGCAAGGGCAGCACCACCGGCGCAACCTCACGGTGGATGATATTCAATGCCTCCACAATGGCAGCGAGCCTGTGTGGATCGTCGGTATTTTCCGCCCGGTGCAAGGTTGCCAGCACGAAACCTGCCCGCCCTTCCTGGCCGGTAGGCGGCATGGCCCGTTCGGCAAAGAACAACGCGGCATCCTGCATCACATCGCCAACCTTGAGCACGTGCACCTGCTTGTGGGCAAAACCTTCTTGCTTGAGATTAGCCACGGCAGCTTCGGTGGGGCAAAACAGCACATCGCTGATCTGATCGGTCAAAATCCGATTGATCTCCTCAGGCATCCGCATATTGAAGCTGCGCAGGCCCGCCTCCACATGGGCCACCGGCACATGCAGCTTGGCAGCGGCCAGGGCACCGGCCAGGGTGGAGTTGGTGTCGCCGTAAACCAAGACGCGATCAGGCCGCTCCTGCTGGATGACAGTCTCGATTTCCATAAGCATCCGGCCCGTCATGGCCCCGTGCGTGCCACCATGGATGTCGAGCAGATAGTTTGGACGCGGGATGGCCAACTGCTCGAAAAAAACCTCGGACATATTGGCATCAAAATGCTGGCCGGTATGGAGAATAACCTCCTCAAGCCCAGACTGGGCGGCGATTGCCCGTGAGACGACACTGGCCTTGATAAATTGCGGCCTGGCGCCGATGATGGTGAGGATACGTTGCATAATGACTCTTAGCTTTAAAAGGATTGGTAGAACCGGAGCAGTTTCTGCTCCTCAATGCCCCAGTTGTAGCGGGCCTGCACTGCTTTTTGTCCATTGCGTCCCATCTGTTCGGCTCGTTCCGGATTATTGACCAGAAAATCAATGGCCTCGGCAATCTGGGCCGGGTTCAATGGATCAACGCACAGGCCGCAATCATTGCCCTCGACAATCTCCCGCCATAATGGGAAATTCGAAGCGATCACCGGCACTCCGGCGCTCATGTATTCAAACATCTTAACCGGTAAGGCATCAAGATAGTTAGTTTGAGGATGCAGGGTTACCAATCCTGCCACGGAGCGCCGCAAGACGTTCCGCACCGCAGCGCGGTCGATAAAGCCAAGGGCATCAACTCGTTGCCAGCCAGGCAGGGCCTGTACCGCCTGCGCCAACCCATTTTCGCCAAAGCGCCCCCCCAATTTGAGACGCACATCAGATTGCACCTGCCCCAAAGCCTGCACGACCTCCATAATACCGCGAATCCTGGCAATACCACCTATGTAGGCAACCTGAAGATGCTTGGCTCGCCAGTCGATTTCCCCCTCAGCCAGCTCACCAAGCATGGGAAAATTATTGATATCAACAGTGTTGGGGTTGATAGCCAGGAATTTATCCCGAATAAAGGGCGTCGCCGCGACAATGGCGTCAAAACGGCGGCAGGCATAGCGCTCGAACAGAGAAAAAACGCCCGATAACATCCGTAATAATAACGGATTCAAATAAGGCTTCCCCAAAAGCTGCTTGGGCACATCCTCGTGGGAATCAAACACCACCTTTTTGCCCAGACGCTTCAACTTGAGGCCGACAGGGATCAGCTCGGGATCGTGGAAATGGTAAAGATCGGCATCAAGTTCAATGGCCCTCTTCAACACCCGCCGAGTAGTCTTGAAGATGCGATTCAGCCGGCCGGGCAGATGGCCGACATCGACAATCCGTACGTTGCCATTGGTATCATCCCCCTGGCCATCGGCCACCACCAGAATCACCTCATAACCATGGGCAGCGAGGCTGCGGCATTGTTTGATGAAGATCCGGGTGTCGTTGCGGGGATGGACGGTGGTGAGGTGGGCGACTATTGCGGTTTGCATTAACTAACCCTTACATACGGACCATTGCTTTATTATAAGAATACCTGGCTCTGGAATAAAAGCCTATCATCATACCAAAAAGCATATAGCTATAGTCTTTGGCAACAATTAGCGCCAAAATAGTAAACACTGCGAATACAAACATAACGCGCTCTTCTGTTGTTTTTGGTTTCATTCTGAGCACAACCATCACCAAACCCTTTGTGACCATTAAAATAGCAAAAACATATAGGCTAAACCCGAACAGACCAAGGTTAACCCAGGCCGAAAGTAGATTATGAGAATAAGAACCTACACCTCCAAAGTTCACATAACTACCATAATCACCGAGCAGAGGGTTGTTAGAAATTGTCTCAAGGGCGGCCAACGCATACTGAATCCTGGCCATCCCGCTTGTGGATGAACCGATATCAACTAATTGCAACATCCTATTGGATGGCAGTAATGCCAACAATATCTCTAGGTTGACAGCAAATACTATTGTGCCAGCAATTAACAACATTAGCACTACAAACATTCTTCTAACTGATCTGGTGCTCAAATATACAAGAAGAGATATATAGGAAACAAAAAACAAGACAAACTCTGTGCGTGCTCCATTAAAAAATAATGCTGCCGATGTCAGCAAAAATATAAGAAACGATTTTTTTTTGTTTTGCAGTATAGCCACAGACAATAACCCAACAACCGCTAGTGATCTAGCAAATCCCTGATAGGTGGCAACGTGTTCAGAATTAGCATCTTCAGCCTTAAGGTAGAAAATTCCATATGCACCTATATTATAGAAAACTATCAGTGCCATAACCCCTACGGATCCTACCACTAGTAACTTAAACAATTTTGAATCAAAGGATATTGTATTTGCTAAAAAGTAAGTTACAAGATTAAAGAGCAATCCACTTAGCGACCATTTAAGCATATCGACACTATAGTTGCTTGGAGTGCCTAACGAGTAATTTGTTAAAGATATAAATATCGTCAAAACAACAACACTAAAGAACACGTAATCTATAATAGTATAATTTGTTTTTCTTTTTTTATTTAAATAAACAAATCCTGCCGAAGTTAACGGAAATACTAACAATGCTACTATTCCGAAATATCCTCCAAGCAAGGCAGGAATAATCCCTAAGCCAATCATGCTTTGGTAAAAGAAGAACCCGGGAAACAGCAGCAGGAAAGCTATGTTTGCATTCCATATGAACATAGCTTTTAAGTTAACTGTATACATAGAGATAAGCATATAAAAAAAAATATCCTTTTGGGCGGTTCTTCTCGGTGTCCACTATGCCTGATCCCAAGGGCCTGTAAAGAATTTTGTGTAAATGGTTTTCATTTTTAATTTTCAATATGCAGGCATTCTGTCGCCGAACAAGATTGAAAAGCGGTTCAAGGCAGCCTTCCAGTCTCTGATTGGCATAGTCCATTTTTTGGCGATATTGTTCAGCGCCATGTAAAGCAGTTTAAGCATCGACTCGTCATTGGGAAATGAACCCCGGTTCTTGGTAACTTTGCGCAGTGACATGTTCAACGACTCAATAGCATTGGTGGTATATATCACCTTGCGTATCTCGGGCGAATACGCAAAAAATGGGGTGATTCTTTCCCAATTTCTTCGCCAGGATTGGCCGATGGACGGATGCGTTTTGTCCCATTTTTCTTCAAAGGTCATCAGTTCCATTTCGGCCTGCTCGGCTGTTGGCGATTGGTAAATGGCCTTGAGATCCGCAGCCACCTCTTTGCGCTGTTTCCATGAGACATATTTCAGGGAATTGCGCACCATGTGGACGAGACAGAGCTGGACCTGGGTGAAGGGGAAAACCGTCTCAATGGCTTCAGGAAAACCCTTGAGGCCATCGACGCAGGCAATGAAAATATCCTGCACGCCACGGTTTCTTAGCTCAGTCACTACCTGCAACCAGAACTTGGCGCCCTCGTTTTCGGCAACCCACATTCCCAGGACATCCTTGACGCCGTCCATGGTGATGCCAATAGCCAGATAGACCGCCTTGTTCTTAACATGCCCATTGTCGCGCACCTTAACCCGGATAGCGTCCATGTAAACAATGGGATAAATGGGGTCCAACGGGCGATTTTGCCAAACTTTAACCTCGTCAGCAACGGCATCGGTGACCGTTGAAATCAGGGTGGGAGAGACATCAACTCCGTAAATGTCTTCCAAGTGCCCCTGAATCTCCCTGGTAGTCATCCCTCGGGAGTAGAGAGAGATAATCTTGTCGTCAAAGCCGGGAAAGCGGGTTTGCCCTTTGGGAATGATGACCGGATCGAAACTGCTGTCGCGGTCGCGCGGGACCTCAATCGGCATTTTACCGAAGTCGCCCTTGATGGTCTTTGCAGAGTTACCATTTCGGGCATTACCGCCTTTGGTGACGATGGTTCCATGTTTTTCGTGGCCCAGGTGGACGGTCATTTCCGCCTGTAACGCCCGCTCCAGTAAGGCCTTGGTGAGCTGCTTGAGCAGCCCGTTTTCACCGATCAGTTCTTCGGGCTTCTGGTAATTGTAGTCGGCAAGTAAACGATCCAAAATTTCTTTATCAATGGCCATATGAGCTCCTTTTTAAAGGGTAGTTTTTTGACTTACTCAGTCATAGCCATTTACACAAACTATTTTACACCCTCGATCCCAAAAATCTCTCACGTGGCCACTACGGATTCGTAAAGCGCTTTGTGCTCCGTGGTCGTCAGCTCAGAATTATGCCACAGCATGGTAAAAACACCATTTACTTTCTCGCAGCTATTTTTCAGGGTTACAAATTTTTCTCTGGCCTCGTCAGTCAAACCAAGTCCCAAGTATTTCTCTGCCATAACAGTACATTCCATGGCAATTAAGGGTCTAATTCGCAAGTTCAGAGTTTTTCCCTCTAAAGAATCGAAAGCTGGGTACTCATGACATGTCCCGCACCGGAAACCGGGGCGATCGGCATAACTCAAAGTACTGTCATATGTCATGCCGGCCTGTTCCCACCCTCGCATGGTCACAGGTGTTTCCCAGCGAAGATAGTGCATCCTCCCCCCCCACTCTTGCTGTTTAATACCCTCTTCGGCGCAGATACGCCGCAGGCGGTCTGCTTCCCATTTGAGCAGAGAAGGGCTTTTATAAGTGCCATAGCTCGGATGCAGACCGATCTCATGCCCTCGTTGATGGATACGGCGCAACAGCGCTCGGATTGCTGGGTGTCCGATATCATAATCCGCATCCCTCTGCCCACACGTTCGACCACAGATAAAATAAAAAGCGCTGACCAGCCCTTGCTGCTCGGACAGATCCATAATCCATTCAAAAGTATTGTAGGGATCGGCAGGATGAAGCTGGTCCTTCCTCGCAGCACGGATCATCGGCGCTCGCAGGGAGTCCGCCCACTGTCCGCGCTTTATGATGTCTCCCCCCCAAGAGCGGATAAATTTACGCGTACCACCAAACTGGTAACGGCTTGGGCGATCCACGTCGTGTGAAACCCGCATCTGAAAGTAACGATCTTGGCGTTGCAGTCCAGGCCACAGTGCCTGTATTGCGCCCCAAAGCACCTCCACATATTCATCCACAATGGGACGCTCCAGAAAACCTTCCTTGTATGCCACACTGGCCCAGGCTGGAAAACGGTCGTGTTCGTCCCGGTCAGGAGTCACCAGCTCTTCATAGCGACTAAGCATGAAGAAAGCGGAACCAAAAACATCCACCGGCAGGCGAATCCCATGTTCATCTCTGCAAACCACCTGCGGCTCGTTGCCATAGATTACCGGCAAAACCGGGTCTATCACATTGGCATCCAGCCCCAAGTCGCTGGTATTCCATGCAAGCAACGGCAGCTTCGGCATTGATGAAGGCTTAAGCCAATCCATCTCAGAGACTGATAGCAAACAATCAGGCATGCGAATCTCGCCTGGATGGCCGGACAAAGTAATGCGAACATCCGTGCGGTCTGAATCCTCCCGCCGCCATGGCAACCCGAGGAACTCGCCCAGCAACACGCCAAGTATATAATCGCGCTCAGCGGTATGAGAGGAAGCCATTTCTACAATCAGAAACATGGATTAGTGTTCGATTTTGCGTCTGAACAAATTATTTTTCTTAAGCGAACATGTCTCTCAGTCGGATTATGTTGTGATTCGATCTGCTCTAAAAACATATATGTCTCGTAAAACTCTTCTTCCAACAGCTCGTCGCATTCATTTGCAACAGTAGGTTTTCTTGTCTTCATCAACTTAGGCAATATATTTTTAATCAGTTTCAACCTACTCCCACGTAACCCGATGACCTTTCGTGCCCCAGCCGTCTTTTGTATAAGGGCTTGGATAAAACTGTTCCACATGTTGTTTTCTGTTACCAATGACGGATTAACTATTCCGAGTTGTGGGTTGAACGATATATCTATACCTAGATGAGAAAATATTTGCATACACACACTCAAGGGGTTTGCCTTAAATTCTTCATATCGAAGGACAATTTGTTGATTTTTATTTATCAGAGCAAGACACTTTGGAAGATGCCATTCGTAATGGTAGAGATAGTCATAACGAAATAATATTCGATTTCTGCATCCTTTAGGAAAACCCAATCCCCTCTTTCTTTGCTCAAGCAAACGCCAACATGCGCAAAAATCTTCTGAAACCTCACGCATTGCAGGATCGGTATATTTGAGTCTTTGGTTATGCATAGATTTTGAGGCCGTTATCGGATCACGGAGCATTACAATAAACTTAGCATCTGGACTAACTGAAAGAATCCGTTCAATAGACTGGCTACTGTACATATTGAACACACTGGCATCCAGCCTGAAATTCGATTTCTGAGCAACATCAGATGAGAAAAACTGAAGGTATTCATCAAGAGAAGCGATAGGATAGTCACTTACGAAATCATAAAAACTCTCGGCATCAAAAAAACGCGGTTCTTTTTTCCCCATAAAAATATCGGGATGCTGCGACAAAGCATCTGCCAAGGCAGATGTTCCAGCCTTTGGGGCGCCAATCAGAAAAACATTAGGTGGTTTAATTTCTTTAGTTACCATTTATCACTCCTTTCCATCACCCAAATTCAGCAAATAAGCGGTAAATAGCCAATGGTCGTGCCATATTTTCTTTTGATATATATCAACAAATAGACATTCCAAAAAACAAGACTGGACATTCCAGCCAAGGCGGCACCGTAAATGCCAAGGTCTGGGATAAGCAGCAAATTCAGTATTACATTCAAAAATGCAGCCACAACCATAACATTTTGAAAAACAATTTGGCTCCCTGTCATGTTCATAAAATAACCTGTTGATCCTGAAATCGAATTTACAAATTGTCCCAGAACAAGAAAAAACATGGCCCAATAAGCGACCGTAAATTCAGAACCGAACAAGAAGGAAAGCAATGATTTACCCATTACCATCAAAAACATAAGCAAAGGAACAGTAGTCCAGAAAATAAGTTTGCTGGACTTTTTTGCTACATAAAAAAGCTCCTCCATTTTGTCGCTTTGAAAAAGCTCGGAGAATTTGGGCGCAGCCATGGAGTTGATGGCTGACAAGACAAAAGTGGTCAGGGTTGCCATCCTGACAGCAACGGAATAATACCCTACTTCCGCCTCCGATCGGAACATACCAAGCATGATCACTCCGGTCTGCCCAATAACAAAGGTCATGGTGGAAGTCATAAGCATCGGTAATGAAATGGACAATATCTCACGAAAAGGCACGGACTTCACTGAATCATCAGGGTGCATTCTTTTCTTAAATGCGTATTCCATGATAACCCAGCCCACAATGCCAGTAATCGCCAAGCTGGCGAACAGTGTATAGACAGGGTTCTCCCTGGCGAAAAAAAACACGGTTAAAAAAACAAGAAATGTTAAGTTTGCAGCCGTAGGTAAAACCTGCATGAAAGCAAACACCCGAATCAATTTCAACCCCCGGACGGCCTGAGTGTTTAATAGCACGAGAGACTGGAACACGACGAAAACGGCAGCAAGGGCAAAATAAAAAGAAAGATGCGGCTTTGAAAAAACTTTGCCGGCAATAAAGTGGGCCCCCAAAAAAAATAAAGAGCCTGTGAACAAAGAAACTCCGATAACCATGCACTGAGTTTTGCGATAGAGCTTGAATGCTGAAGAGGGAGAATATTTGGCAAGATGCTCAGGAATAAGGCGGAGAATAGATGTGTTGGTGCCAAGGACGGTAAAGATGGTGGCCAAGCCAAGAAATGACTGGAGAACAGCCAAAACACCCATCATCTCCGCGCCGTAGAGCCGCACCACGAGGACACTCAACACAAGACCCAAACCAGTAGTGATAACCCTGGCTGCCAGAGCCCAGGCAGAACCGGTCAGAACCTCCGAAAACTTCTTGTCAGATGTAAGGTTGTTTATTTTACGCTTTAGTATGGAAAGCATGAATTATTGAAACCAGGCAAAAAGCCGCTGCTCTTGGACAGCTGCTACCTTCAAAATTAATAAAATTACCTTTTGGCAGAATCAAAGAAACCAAGATTCCGCAGATGAGAAATGGCCTGGCGGCCGTAGATTTTCGATCCGACCTCGTTGAGATGGTGCTCATCGTGGTATATCAGCTGCCCCTCATATATTGGGGCCGCGTCAAACAGGGGTAACTTTGTCAGGTCTAAAAATCGAACGTGCTGATAGTGAGCGGCCAATTGCTTAATCATGTGATTGGCCTCCAAATAATGTCCATCCCTTGGCAATGATGACGGAATATTCAAAAACTCAAACCTCTGTGCCCGCAAAGGATCTTTCGCAAACCTGGGTATCTGGGAGAGAAGAATAATTTGGCCTTTCATTATGGATCTTGTTTCCAAAAAATCCTGTAAGGCATTCATAAAATCGGTACTCTGCGTGTGCCGGCTCCATTTTGCTGCAACAAATATGATCGAGGCTGAATCCAGATAATTCTCCACAGTAGCTATTTGCTCTTTGCAGGGGTCCTGGGCCCACTTGGCAATCCTCTGATAATCAAAACCAGGGATTGTCACACAGCTGCTGCCTGTAATAACCCTTGCCGTGATCCCCAATTCCTCGCCAACTGCATCAAAGAAGTGGTTGAGCATGGCGGCATGAGAGTCACCCAAGACCAGAATGTCAGTGTCATCCCGGTCTATTCCGCGCAGACAGGTGCCATTTATCGTGCCATGGCAGATATCATCCGGGTCAGCATATCGTGTCAACTCAACGGGCAACGGCTCCAGCAATTTCTTGTTTATGATCGATGACACCTGTTTGATTGGGGCCACGATTACTACAAGTGCCATTGCCACCGGCACCAGAACCCGCGCCGATGTCAAACGAGTTCGGAACACTTGTTCAACAAAGTAGTGGGTACAAGAAGACAGGATCAGGGTCGCAACAACAAAAACAGCCGACAGGGTTACGTCGAGCTGGTAGGTGCCTGAATAATAGCGCAAGAAGGCCAATACCGGCCAGTGCCAAAGGTACAAAGAATACGAAATAGCCCCAAACCAGACCAGTATCGGTAACGACAAGAATTTCGACGGCCAGCCCTTGCCGCCACAGATGACCAAGGCCGCGCCAATGGAGGGCACCAAGGCCAACAATCCCGGGAAAGGCACGTCTGCGGTGATATAAGTCGCTGCTATCAGGATCAGGACAAGCCCGGCAAATGCCGTAAGGCTTGCTCTTCGTTCGGACCAGTGAGTGCCGATCTTGTGTAAAGCCAGCCAACCTCCTATCAAAAATTCCGGCACACGGGCATAAAGGGCGTAATATGTGCTTTGCTCTTCTCCGGCGACCCGGATCATATACTCAGCCAAAAACGTCAAGCCTACTATGAAGAGGGGTGTCAGCCGTTGTAACCATTTGACTGGGACAAAAAGAACAATACACGGCATGAGGAGATAAAACTGCATCTCCACTGCCAATGCCCAGGTATGCAGCAAAGGCAATTCAGAGGTAGCCGGTGCAAAATAATCCCCGAATCCGGCGAAATAAGTATTGCTGACAAAATATAATGATTTCTCCAGACTATCTTCGTAGTAGGAAAAATCAGCAGGGATAAACAATATCGCCGCAGCAACTGATACAACTACCAGCACAAAATAGTATGCCGGGGCTATCCTTTTGAGCCTGCTGAAGTAGAAATTCCCCAGTATTTGCGAAAAATTCTGACCTGACTCTTTTTTACTGATGAGAATCGATGTTATCAGATAGCCGGATATCACCAAAAACAGATCAACACCAATGAAACCACCGGGAAGAAGCTCGGCATTATAGTGAAAGACGATAACCGCCAGAATCGCTATGGCCCTGAGACCTTGAATGTCAGTGCGGAATGCTGGTTTCAACCTTTCTATACTATTCATTCTCATCAACATTCCATATATCTTGGTACAATTAGAAAGGTTTTCAATACTTTGTTGCTAATATCGACTACAGCGGTACAGGGCATTCTGAAAATTGCGAATCTGGTAGAAGTCCTGATGTGGGCTGGCGTAATAAAGTGCGTCATCGGTCAGGTTTGGATACATTCGCACACGAGGGGGTTCGGGGGTACGGCATGCAGCCGGCACCAATCGGTTGGAACGAATATCCTTGCCGTCAAAGTACAGCCAGGTGCCGTCTTCATGCACGGCAACACTGGTGTGGTAGTATGGCGCAACTGCGACCGCATCGTGCAGCAGCTTGGTATCATTGGCATCGAGCGTATTGAGGTCAACCTGAAGAATTCGTATATAATTCTCACGGCTGAAGAAACGTTCACTGTTTTTTTTTGTCTTATACCCAGGCTCGAAGCAGGCGGTTGCCATGAGCACCTTACCCCCGGAAACAGCGATTCCCGTTGGCCGATTGCTCACACAGGTCATCGGGATGAAAGAGGAGAAGTCTGCTGATCGGACAACTTTACCGCTTTCGGGATCGTAATGTGCCAAATTCCAGCCCTCGAGGTCTTCGGTTTCATAGGAATGGGTGGAATATTGGATCATTACCCCGTCATGGAACAAGGCCGGCACGGAGGCATAGATGACGTGACCTTCATCCGACGGGATGACGACTTGCTCGGCCGTAAAATTATCAAGACTACTCCTCACAACCAGATGACCCAACAGCTTTCCTGGCGACTGATTGCGCAGGAAAAGATATGTTTTCCCCCGGTATTCAATGAAGCGAGGATAGGTGTAACGGCCAGGTATATGTTGAACGAGTCTAAACGACTCGTTCAGGCCCAGTTTCTTTTCGTAGAGAAACAAATCTGAACCATGATAAGCGGTAGCCACCAGCAAGCGGTTTTCGCTTGTATCAAACAGAAGGGCTGGGGCTGCGTGATCATCCGCGTACCCCCTGTCATAATTGATACTATTGGTGTACTCATGAACAATTTCCTCAGTAATTATCCGTGTGCGATTGTTTTTGACAATCAGCTCAGTAACCATTACTGCTCCCCATCGATTCACATAGGACACATACTCTGTTGAGGTACCGGGAATCCGTTGAGCAGCAGGGGCATTATAGAAAAGAAAATTACCGTTGAAACTGACCGGCTTTTGCTCCACGAAAGCGTCGTACTGGCAACCGCCAAGCAGGAGCAGCCCTAAAAACATCGGCCAGCATTGCTTCCACTGCGGCAAAAATGACGGTAGTGTCCAGATTTCTTTACACATTTGCTTCACGCTGGTCACATCATCGTTCTCAGGAAAAAGCCATCTTCTCTGCTCAGGCCTTCACCACATTCGGCAGCTCGCCATCAAAGACACCACGGGTATCAACAATCAGCTGCGCGTGTCTGGCGATCATCTGATAATCAAAATCATCATGATCCGTGGCAAGCAGCACACAGTCCACCTGTTCTATAATTGCCGGGGTCAAGGTAGTGGATGCCAGATCAAATGCATATTTACGCATTGGTGGGAATCTCGGCACAAACGGGTCTGCGTAGAGCACTTCAGTGCCTTTTTTCTTAAGGAGATCCATCAGCTCCACGGAAGGCGACTCGCGCATATCATCCACATTCTTTTTATAGGCAATGCCAAGCACCAGGATCTTGGCGCCGTGGAGCGCCTTGCCCCTGTCATTGAGGGCATCCATAATCTTGCCCACCACCCATTCCGGCATGGCGGTGTTGACTTCACCGGCAAGTTCAATAAACCTCGTATGCAGGCCATACTCACGGGCCTTCCAGGTCAGGTAAAAGGGGTCGATGGGAATGCAGTGGCCGCCCAGGCCAGGGCCAGGGTAAAAAGGCGTGTACCCGAAAGGCTTGGTGGCGGCAGCGTTGATCACCTCCCAGATATCGATACCCATTTTGTCGGCTACTATCTTCAGTTCATTGACAAGGCCGATATTGACTGCCCGATAGATATTTTCAAGCAGTTTGGTCATCTCGGCGGCCTTGGTGGAAGATACCGGCACCACCTGGTCGATCACCTGCTCATAGAGGGCGACACCTGCCTGTAAACAGCTGTCCGTATCGCCGCCGCAAACCTTGGGAATGGTTCGTGTGGTGAAACTGCCATTGGCCGGGTCCTCACGCTCCGGGGAATAGACAAGGAAGATATCCGTGCCCACCGTGAGATTTTGATTTTCAATCCTGGGTTTTAAAACTTCATCGGTGGTGCCGGGATAGGTTGTGCTCTCCAGGCTGACGACCTGGCCGGCCCGAAGATAGGGCAGGAGGGAATCAAGGGTGCCCGTGACATAGGAGAGGTCCGGCTCACGATACTTGGTAAGGGGGGTGGGCACGCAGATCAGGAGGGCATCGACATTGGTGGCCCTGGCAAAATCGCTTGTCGCCTCAAACATCCCCGCCTCAACAACCTGCTTGATGCGTTCTGAGGCGATATGTTTGATATAGCTTTCGCCGCCATTGAGGCTGGATATTTTCTCTTCATCAATATCAAGGCCGAGGACCCGAAAACCCACCTCGACATAACGCAGCATAAGAGGAAGACCGACGTAACCAAGGCCGACTATGCCAATGGTTGCCTCTTTTCTTTTCAATTTATCCAATAAGTTGGTTAGCATTTCAGACCTTTTTTTCTGATTACAGTGTCAAAGTTAGGGCTTTTCTTCGCGCGTGTTTGGTTTGTTTTACGACTTCAGCCACAGTTTGTTATTGATAGCCGTTGTTTTTCATCGTCACTGCGAGGAAAGAAGTGACGCGGCAGTCCAGAGGTTTTGACTCCGAGGCTCCTGCTGGTTCCTGGATTGCCGCGCTCCGCTCGCAATGACGGCACTTTTACAAACGTCACTGCGAGGAGCGGAGCGACGCAGCAGTCCAGAGGTTTTGACTCCGGGGGCTCTCGCTGGTTCCTGGATTGCCGCGCTCCGCTCGCAATGACGGCACTTTTACAAACGTCACTGCGAGGAGCGGAGCGACGCGGCAGTCCAGAAGATTTTTAACTCCGGGGGCCCAGTTGGTTCCTGGATTGCCGCGCTTCGCTCGCAATGACGGCACTTTTGCAAACGTCACTGCGAGGAGCGGAACGACGTGGCAGTCCAGAGGTTTTAACTCCGGGGGCTCTCGCTGGTTCCTGGATTGCTTCGCTTCGCTCGCAATGACGGCACATTACAAACGTCACTGCGAGGAGCGGAGCGACGCGGCAGTCCAGAAGATTTTTGACTCCGGGGGCTCTCGCTGCTTTCTGGATTGCCGCGCTTCGCTCGCAATGACGGCACTTTTGCAAACGTCACTGCGAGGAGCGGAGCGACGTGGCAGTCCAGAAGGTTTTTGACTCCGGGGGCTCTCGCTGCTTTCTGGATTGCCGCGCTTCGCTCGCAATGACGGCACATTACAAACGTCACTGCGAGGAGTGGAGCGACGCGGCAGCCCAGAATCTTTCACAAAATCGTCTCATACAGATCATGCCACTCACTATTCATAGATTCGATGAGGCGTAATTTTTTGGCCCGTGAACCTGCCTTTATCTGTTTCTCCCTCGTTATGGCGGCCTCCATGCTATCAAAAAGCTCATAATAGACGAGCAGATGGACAGCATGACGCCGTGTAAAACCCGGTACCACATCACTCTTGTGCTCCCAAACCCGTTTCACCAAATTTGAGGTTACACCTGTATACAGTGTGCCGTTGCGACGACTGGCCATTATATAGACTGCCGGCTGCTTTGCCATATTCAGCTCACCTCCTTGCCGCCGCCTGCTGCGTCACTGCGAGGAGCGGAGCGACGTGGCAGTCCGGAAGGTTTTTAACTCCGGGGGGCTCCTGCTGGTTCCTGGATTGCCACGCTTCGCTCGCAATGACGGCACTTTTACAAACGTCACTGCGAGGAGCGGAGCGACGTGGCAGTCCAGAAGGTTTTTAACTCCGTGGCTCCTGCTGTTTCCTGGATTGCCGCGCTTCGCTCGCAATGACGTGCCTTTTGTGTACGTCACTGCGAGGAGCGGAGCGACGCGGCAGTCCAGAAGGTTTTTAACTCCGAGGCTCCTGCTGGTTCCTGGATTGCTTCGCTTCGCTCGCAATGACGGCACGTTCGATTGCGGCGTTTCGCCAGGCTCAACGCACAAGAAACACCCATTGGCGGCTCAACCGTGTTACCTCGCCTGCATTGCGGAACAGACAGCCTCGACTATGTAATCTATTGTTTCATTGTCCAAATAGGGGTGCATGGGCAGACTGAATACATTGGCGGAACTTGTCTCACCCACAGGAAAATCACCGACCTTATAGTGCAAGTTTGCATAGGCGGGTTGCAGATGCAGGCAACGGCCATAATAGATCGCCGTGGGCACCCCCTTGGCCTTGAGTGCTTCCTGAACCGTGCCCCTGTCCTCGGCAAGCAGGGTGTATTGGGCCCAGACAGATTGACAGCCCTCGGGAACATGGGGCACCACCAGAGTGTCGCACTTCTTCAACCCGTCGGTATACCTCTGGGCCACCCTTTGCCTGGCCTCAATCTCGGCAGGAAAGATCTCAAGCTTGGGCAACAAGATTGCCGCTTGCAGGGTGTGGAGGCGCGCATTAAGACCCAGCCGGATATTGTCATACTTATCCGTGCCCTTGCCGTGGACCCGAATGGAACGGATAATATCCGCCAGCCCATCGTCATCGGTGAACACGGCGCCGCCGTCGCCATAACAGCCCAGTGGTTTTGCCGGAAAAAAACTCGTGGTGCCGATATGGCCAAAACCACCGGCCTGCCTGCCCTTGTATATGCCGCCAAGCCCCTGGGCGGCATCCTCGACAACGTACAGGCCGTATTGTCGCGCCAGCGCCATGATGGGTTCATAATCAGCAGGCAGGCCAAAAAGGTCCACCGGGATTATCGCCTTGGGAGTAAGCGCCAAGGGGGATCCGTCATCAGCCAGGGGCAAAGGGTGCTCGGAAGCATCACATTCCTGCACAGCCTTAATTGCCCGGCCAAGCTGCTCCGGGTCAATATTATAGGTGCGCGGATCAATATCAACAAATACTGGCGTAGCACCGAGGAGAGAAACCACCTCAGCCGTGGCAATAAAGGTAAACGGGGTGGTGAACACGGCATCACCCGGACCAATACCTTTGGCCATCAGGGCCATGAGCAGGGCGTCGGTGCCATTGGCAACGCCGACACAGTGCTTGACACCGACAAAGTCTGCCAGTCTCTTCTCCAGCTCCGCAACTTCCGGACCCAGAATGTAACGACCATGGTCAAGGACTGCGGAGATGTTCCGCTCCACCTTCTCTCTTATAACTTTCTGTTGGGCAGCAAGATCGATAAATTCGATTGATTTCATAATATTCGGCAGCAAGAGCCCTCAATTACCCTTTAATAGTTAGCAAAACAACCTTATCGCCCTTGAGCTGATAGGTATCTCCCGTGTACGGGCAGACGAAGTCACCCTCCCCGGCCAAAGGCAAATCCATCCGCTTGCCGTAACGGCTCATCCAGCCGATCTGCCGGGCCGGATTGCCCACCATGAGGGCAAAGGCCGGCACATCCTTCACCACCACGGCACCGGCGCCGATAAAGGCATATTGGCCAATCTCGACATCGCCGACAATGGTGGAATTTGCCCCAAAGGTGACGCCTTTTCTTACCATGGTTCGGCAAAACTCATTTTTTCGGGAAATGGCCGCCCTGGGGTTCATGACATTTGTAAAAACCATGCTGGGCCCGCAAAAAACCTCATCCTCCAGAGTCACGCCTTCATAGACCGAGACATTATTCTGGATCTTGCAGCCACTGCCGATTTGGGCATTCGGCCCGATAACGACATTCTGGCCGATATTACAGGATGGGCCGATACTGCTGCCGGCAAGGATATGTGAGAAATGCCATATTTTGGCACCGGTGCCGATGCGCACATCCTCATCAACCTCTGCCGTCTCATGAACAAAATAGTCCGGGGTGACAGTGGCGGAGAAAGCGGCAATGACGATTTTCTTTTCCTGATCCATGGACGCCTGACAGGCATTGAGAATATTGAGGACCCGCAAGCCCTCCTCCCCGTCGGTCCTTGGTGTTTGGCGCGTCTCAATGCACTCAAGAAAATGGGCGCACTCGGCGCGAAGAGGCTCATCCTGGGGAACTTGAACCAGGTGCACTTCAGCCTTATTGGCCACAGGAACATGCCCCTTCCAGTCCACGGAATGGGGGTAGAGTTGCAATTTCTCATCCCAGGGGGCCGTGTCATCAAAAACCGCCATCTGCTTCTCGCCGACCACCACCAGTTTCTGTTCTTTAAAGGGATGCAGCCACGACACAAATATGTGGGCCCGGATGCCACTGGCGAAATTGAGCAGGGTAACCGTGGTATCGGCAATATTTTTGTGGAGGAAATTACCGCCCTGCGCCCGTACAGATTCTGGAACCTCCCCGGCAAGACCCAAAACAACGGAAATATCATGGGGGGCAAAAGACCAGAGAACATTTTCCTCCCTGCGCAACAGCCCCATATTCAGCCTGTTTGAATAGATATAACGAAGCTGACCAAGTTCTCCGGCATCAACCAGCTCTTTCAATTTTAAGACCACGGGATGATACCAAAGCAAATGGCCAACCATCAGAACCCGTTGATGGACGCGAGCAAGGGAATTTAATTCAATGCCCTCAGTCTCTGACAGGCAGAGCGGCTTTTCAACATAAACATCCTTGCCGGCAAGCAGAATCTGCTTGGCCAAATTCGCATGGGTCGGGGCCGGGGTGGCAAGTGCTATGCCCTCTATATCAGGATCATTTAAGAGCTGAGAAAAGCTGGAAAAACCCCTTATACCAGGATATTGCTCAAGAAATGCGCTCAGGGTGTCGGGATTGGTGTCGCAGACAGAATGCAAGGCGCCGAGATTATGAAAATTCCGTACCAGGTTTTTACCCCAGTAACCTGTTCCAACAACAGCAATATTTTTTTTAGATGTCATAAGCGTTTTTTAGTATTTTTTTATCAAGTTCAATCAAATGATCAAAACTGTTTTTCCTCGTACGACTCTACATTAACCTGCAGTTCGGCAATTTCCTATTGGATAATTTCATATTCAGCCAGTTTGCGCTGGAGGAAAGCGCTGATCACCTGCGTTTTTTTCATCGATGCCCCGGGGAGTCAGGCGACTTTGTTACTGAAATTACGAAAATTCTTGATCTTGACCATGCTCACCCACACCCCTCACCCTTCACTCCTGCCCCATCAGGCCAGACAAGGGCCATAAGCATGGCTGACATCCCTCCAAGGATCACTGCTAACGCCAGTATCAAAAAACCCTTGAGTGGCAGGATCGATCCATTTACGTAGGGAATCCCCATAGGGCGGTAGAAATCACCGGTTTTTTGGCGAGCCACCTCGTGAGCCACTGTGAGGAATGAGTCATACCCCTCTACCAGGATGGAATACATGGCCGATGCCTGCTTGAGAAAATCTTTGTTATCACTGATATCCGATTTTACCTGATTCCGGGATATTTCTTTCAAAAGGCCGGCACGTTTGGCAACAAGATCACGCCGGGCCGCCAGAAGCTCACGCATATAGTCGGCCAACGATGCCTGGTTGGCCAAGTCAATCACCTGGCGCAGTGAGTTGTCACCGAACTGGACGGTCTCGTTGGCGCCGGCGCTCATCTGTCGCCCTGTTGCCTGGGGCTGGAAATTGCGCAGATCCGCAATGCCACGGTCAATCTCCTCGATATTACGGGATATTTCATCAATCTGCAGTTGTGTTTCAACCAGAAAGGAGGCGGCAACCAGATCAGGATGGGCAAACATGCTGGAAAAAATGGTGCTAAAATATATCTGACTGAAGCGGTCAAGCTCGCTCTGCAAATCAGAACTGCCCAAGCCTGACTCATTGACGATACTTTTGAAGCGATTATCTTTGGCCAAAATGTCAAGCCCGTCCCGCATCAGAACCAAGGCGTGTCGGGCCAAAAGGATATCCGCTGTGGATGTAAAGGGGTTGGCAGTGGTGTTGACCGCCGCCTTGCTCAAACGCGTGTCGACAAAAACACGATATTTTTCACTGAAGACCTCTGTCCAGGCCCGCGGCAAGGCATAAGCCAAGGTGGCGCCATCCGCAGGTGGCAGGCCAAGAGCAGCGTGATTAATGGTAATCCGCAGACCGCTTTCCGAGAGACGCTGCATTTCTTCCTCAAACTCACGATTTATCTGGGCGATGTCTGCTGTTGATAAATTCTTGGCTTCCAGTTTGTTACGATATTTTTTTTGTATCCCGTCGGTTGTCGGCAGACCGTATTCAACTTGGATAAAACCTCGTAAATTCACCGCATCATCAATCCCAAGGGATTTCGCCGCCCGATCGAGAACCTCCGGGAGCAATAAATCCTGGGGGGGTAAATGGCGTGCCGTTTGGATACATTGATTTATCAATTCCCTGCAGGCGGACAAAATAAATTGTCGGCTGTTCCGTACGCACAGCGCTAAAGATCAAAAAAGCAATAGCCGCCAGCAGGCTCAGCACCGGAAGGGCCAGCAAGATGCCACGCCGCTTCCGGAGTTTTACGACAATATCGTTGAGAGATATTTCATCCTGATATGGCACATACATATTTCCATTATTATTTTGGTTCATCTGCACCCTTGGTCCAAAACTTCTCTCCATGGTCAAAATTGGTTTCAGGCTTCTTTCTAGGTAACTATCCAGATGTTTAGACTGTAGACTGAAGGCTATAGGGCTGCCGGTACTGTCGTATTACATATTTTAGGCGCTTTTCCTTCAGTCTACAGCCTTCAGCCTATCTACCTGGATAGTTACCTTTCTAAAACAAAAAAATCACTTCCGGTTGCTGGAGAAAGTAGCCATCATTATTTTTTTTTACGACTGCCGCACCTGATGGATTGCTTTGCTTCGCTCGCAATGACGCTCCCTCACCCAGTAAGCCTATCTCATTCAGTACACTCCTGCCGACGAGCTGTTTCAATAAAATTAACCGCAAATGCCGTAAAAACTCCCAGCATGAGGCCAAGGACAAATCCCAGCGCCACGACAAGGTTACGTTTGGGTTTTATTGGGCCATCAGGCTTCACAGCCGGCTGGTCCAGACGAAAGGCTTTAACCTTATCAGGGTCGACTTGAATCTGGTTTAATTCTATCAGCTGCGCCTGTAAGGAGCGCAAAGAAGGGATAAAAGGATCATTGATTTTACGTTTCTGCAGCGTGTCGATTTCAGCCTGCAGCTCCTGTGTACCGCGCAGGTAGAGCGGCGTGTTTGCCGTGTTCACGGCAACCCCGAATTCAGAAGTACCTTTGGTCTGGGAAAATACGGAAGAGGCATCAACCCTATGGACAATACCAAGTTGGCCGGCAACATAAAGAGCCTCCTGGAGTTCAGCAATCCTGTCCAGGCGGCTATAATTGGCAACCTGCCGCAATGCATTGATCTTAACTTCAATTGCTTCTTTCCTGGAACCCAGGTTGGTGTTGAGATCTTGCAACAAGACTTCAGCGGTATAGCCGTTGACCATGGCAAGAAAATCATTGAGCCAGGAGGTGATGAGCGCGGGGTCACATCCTTCCATCGAAACTGTAACAAAATCAGACCGATCCTTCTTACCCTGAGTAACTGTCAACTTCTCATGGAAAGCCGTGGCAAAAACCTTTTTCGACTCGCCACCTTCATCGCCATGCCCCTTTAACGAATCAAACAAATTATGCTGGTCAAAAAACAGCCGCCGCACAGACACACTCTGCAGATTCTTGAGCGCCTCGCCATAAACATCTTTAGCAGACTTGGCATTCACTCCAAGGATATTCAGCGGCTCAACATCCCCAAGCCGTGGCGGCAGTATAGAGGCCTCGGCCCGATAAACACGGGGCGCCGACAGGACATAGACAAGAGCCAAAGCGGTACAAATCAACGTGATAGCTGCAATCCATTGCCATCGTCTGGCAAGAAGACGCCAGATATCAACAAGATCAATTTCATCATCATGATATTGCCGAAAATGTGCAGCGTCAGGATCCGGATGGGCGGAGTGTCGAGAAGGGGTATCGGTATTTAACAGGATGGTCACCACGTTTCAAACAAATTGAGTTGCTGTAACTATTCTTCATGTATCAATAAAAAACCTGACAGCCGGAATTTGAACAAAGAACAATTTCACAACCAGAACATACTAATAAGTTGGGATTTTTTTTTTAATGGATTCCTCACAGAAGATCAAGAAGAATCTTGTCAGGAAAAGTACAAAAAGGGGGAAACCCGCCTCGGCCCTCGCTCACCTCCTCCAAATGTCAAGCAGAATAATCTCATCATCCGAAGGTTGAGCACAATATTGACTTCCGACATAGGGACAAACCGGTTCTTTATTATTGTTGCTATCCATTTATTCACTCTTTTAATTTTGAAGAAAAAATCAAGTTTCAACAACCGTTGAGACTTGGAGTTTCCTTTATCACTGAAGCAAAAAAATCTTTATACGCCATTTTTATCCCATTGACCAGGGCAATCTCAGGACGCCATCCCAAGGAAAAAAGTTTGCCGACATCAAGCAGTTTCCTCGGCGCGCCGTCCGGTTTCGTTCCATCCCATTCCACCTGCCCCGTATAGCCGACAACTTCCTTCACCAGGTCCGCCAAATTCCTTATTGTCTGGTCCTCGCCGCAACCGATGTTTATTAAAGGAGCAAGATTCAAGTCGCAAG
The DNA here is from genome assembly GCA_001914235.1 of Desulfobulbaceae bacterium DB1. Lineage (NCBI taxonomy): Bacteria > Pseudomonadati > Thermodesulfobacteriota > Desulfobulbia > Desulfobulbales > Desulfobulbaceae > Desulfobulbaceae bacterium DB1. Next base: position 20,338 of record MQUF01000025.1, on the reverse strand, counting down.
AATCAAGAGGCGAGCCGGCTGGACTGAGCAGGGCCTGGAATTTATCATCCGACAGATTCATTAAAAAAAGGCAGGCTCTGGCCATGTCGTCACTGTAGAGGAACTCGCGGCGAGGCGATCCGGTTCCCCAGACGGAGACACAAGGTTCAAGATTCAAGGTGCAAGTATCACGAAGTTTGCTCTTGATGCTTTCGGGGATGGGGCCGTATCTGGTTTCATCCTGCGCGATTGCGGCCCAGTTGCGTTTGACCGCCAGTTTTGCCAGGTGAAATTTACGGATCAGAGCAGGCAACACATGGGAGTTTTGCAGATCATAATTGTCGCCCGGCCCATAGAGGTTGGTCGGCATAACCGCCAGATACCGGGTTCCGTATTGCCGGTTGTAAGCCCAACACATCTCGATCCCGGCGATTTTGGCAACGGCATAGGAACGGTTTGTCGTTTCAAGCGGCCCGGTGAGCAGATATTGCTCCTTCATCGGCTGCGCGCAATCCCGGGGATAAATACAGGATGAGCCGAGAAAAAGAAGGCGTTTGACTCCTGTTCGCCAGGATTGATGAATGACATTCTGCTGGATGGCCAGATTCTGATGGATAAATTCGCCGGGATAGGTGGAATTCGCCAGGATGCCGCCGACCTTGGCTGCCGCCAGGAAGACGTATTCCGGTTTTTCCTGGGCAAAAAACTTTTCTACCGCCAGCTGATCGGTCAGATCGAGTTCAGCATGGGTACGGGTGATGATATTGAAAAAACCATCAACGGCCAGACAGCGGAGCAGCGATCCCCCCACCAGCCCCCGATGCCCGGCGATGTATATTTTAGAGTTAAGATTCAAGAGGCAAGATTCAAGGTTAAGATTCAAGAGGCAAGGGGCAAGATGCAAGAGGCAAGATGCAAGAGGCAAGATTCAAGGGGCATTGTATCTTACGCATCATGAACCTTGAACCGTGTATCTTGCTTCTACAGGAGTGAAGATCGGTTCCTGACAGATTTGATCAAGGCATGGAGCATGCGTGAAATTTCCTCTGCTTCGCCCAACCACTTCCTTCCAATATCGTGCTCAATATAGCCAATCTCCATCCCAATATATATCTGTGTTCGCAATTCGCCGGCAGAGCCTTTGGCGTAGTTGAGAAAATTTGCGGTCTCCTTCTCCGATCCCCGTTCATGGCCTTCGGCAATATTTGAGGGGATAGATAATCCGGCGCGGGTAATCTGATCTCGGAAACCAAAATCCTTTAACCCCTGCAAGGCTTTATACAAATCAGCGCTCAACCGTGCAGATCGTTTCCAGACTTCCAGATCTTCGAATCGGCCCACACTCGTTCTCCTTTAACCTTGCATCTTGGGACTTGCATCTTACCATGTTGCCTTATTCGTTATAGTCATAGGCAATATAGCCATGCCGTTTGACCAGCTCGTCACGCTCGGCCGCCTTCAGATCTTCCCGCACCATCTCGGCAACCAGCTCGGCAAAAGTGGTTTTCGGCGACCAACCCAAAACATTTTTTGCCTTGGAAGGATCACCAAGCAGAGACTCAACTTCGGTGGGACGAAAATAGCGGGGATCAACACGCACTATGGTGCGAGGCTCAAGATGCAAGCCACAAGGTTCAAGAATTCCGGTCTCATCAACACCTTCGCCTTCCCAGCGAATCCGCATGCCAAGTTCCTGGGCGGCGGCGCTGACAAAGTCGCGCACGCTGTGCTGCACGCCGGTGGCAATGACAAAATCCTCCGGTTTTTCCTGCTGCAGCATCAGCCACTGCATTTTGACGTAGTCACGGGCATGCCCCCAGTCACGTTTGGCATTCAGGTTGCCGAGGTAGAGGCAATCCTGCAATTTCAGCTTGATACGTGCCATGGCCCGGGTGATTTTCCTGGTCACGAAGGTTTCACCGCGAACGGGTGATTCGTGGTTGAAAAGGATGCCGTTACAGGCATACATGCCGTACGCTTCGCGATAATTGACCGTGATCCAGTAGGAATACAGTTTCGCCACCCCATAGGGTGAACGGGGGTAGAAAGGTGTTTTTTCGGTTTGCGGTGATTCCCGCACAAGGCCGTAGAGCTCCGAGGTTGACGCCTGATAAAAACGGGTCTTTTTTTCCAAGCCAACTATCCGTATCGCCTCAAGCAGACGCAACGTTCCCAGTGCGTCGGAATTTGCCGTGTATTCGGGCTCCTCGAATGAGACGGCGACATGGCTCTGGGCCGCCAGATTGTAAACCTCGTCGGGCTGCACCTGTTGCACAATTCGCACCAGGCTGCTGGAATCGGTCATATCACCATAGTGGAGAATGAAATTTCTATTTTCTATATGGGGGTCCTGATAGAGATGGTCTATCCTGTCCGTGTTGAACAACGAAGAGCGTCTTTTGATGCCGTGGACTTCGTATCCTTTTCTCAACAGGAACTCGGCAAGATAGGCGCCGTCCTGCCCTGTTACGCCGGTTATAAGTGCCCGTTTTTTCATATCAATTCAACAATTCCCCTTTTGTTTTCCTCTCAGCTGTTCAGTGCGCACACCTTATTTACACACATTGTCATTTTCCTGCAAGATCAGAACACGGATCGCAGGCCGAACCCTTGAGCTGGAAAAAGAGTTTCAGCCCTTTCTTGACTGTTTCGGAAAATATTTTCGGCGAAAAATAGTTTGCCGTCACCCTTTTGTTGATTTCCGTCAGGGTCGGATAAGGATGCACCGCCCCGGCCAGGGTGGAGAGCTTAACCGATCCGTTTAACATCGCCACCCACTCGCTGATCAGCTCACCGGCTCGAGGCCCGCAGATCTGCACGCCGACAGGCCGTTCCTTTTCATCGAGGATCATCTTGATTTTGCCGGTTTCACCCTCGGTCAGGGCACGGTCGTTGCCGGCAAAGTCCTCGCTCCACACCTGGTAATCGATGCCCGCGGCTTTGGCCGCCTTTTCATTCATGCCGATGGAGGCAAGCTCGGGGTCGGCATAGGTGCACCAGGGCATCCAGGTATAATCCGCCTTGCGGGGCAGATGGAAGACGGCGTTGCTGACGACGATTCCCCCCTCATAGCCCGCCGCATGGGTGAACTGAAAGGAGCCGTTGACATCGCCGGGCGCGTAAATATGTTTCCGGCCGGTACGCATGCGCCTGTCCACCTGAATTCCCTTCCCGTCGCAGGCAAGATCAATTTTATCAAGCCCCAGGCCATCGGTGTTCGGCGTCCTGCCCAAGGCGACCAGCAGTGTTTCGACGTTGAGGCAAAACGGGGTGTTGTCCGGCCCGGCAAGCCTCACCTCTTTTACCTTTCCCAGATCGCGCACCCCGAGCACGTTGGTATTAAGATGAAAAACCACCCCTTCCCCGACCATGGCCGCCATGACGAGATCCGCCATGTCCTTGTCTTCCTTGCTGAGTATCTGGCTGCTGCGCTGGATAACCGTTACCTTTGTCCCCAGCCGGCTGAAGGCCTGGGCCATCTCAACGGCAATGGGACCGGCGCCGAATACCGCCATGGAGGAAGGCAGCCTGTCGAGGGAGAAAATCTCCCTGTTGGTCACGAAGGGTGTTGTTTCAAGGCCGGGAATGGACGCGGCGGCAGGCGACGAACCGGTAGCAATGACCCATGACCGGGCGGACACCGTTTTGCCGTTTAACGAAACGCTGTGTTCATCAACGAAACAGGGAACGCCGAATTCGACCTTTGCCCCCAGCCTGCAGAAACGCTCCACCGAATCGTGCTGCTGGATGGCGGCAATGACCGACTTGATTCTTTCCTTCACCCGGGCAAAGTCAACCGGTGGGATATCCACCTCGGGCAAGCCGAAACGGGTTGCCGTTTTGATGGATTGATAGACGTCGGCCGTTTTGATCAGCGTCTTGCTCGGCACGCATCCATAATGCAGGCAGTCGCCACCCAGCTCAGGTTCCCTTTCAATCAGCAGCGTTTTTGCACCCAATTGCGCCGCACCGGCCGTTACGGTGAGTCCGGCGGCCCCGCCGCCTATCACGCCGAGATCATAGTCATATTTTGTCATTTTCAAAAATCCTTTTGTCGGCATGGGGAGCCGACCTGCGGGTTCTCCGTGCATGGTGTCGTCGTTTTTTTTGTCGGCAAGGGATTGCCGACCTACGGGTTCATCGTGCATGGTGTCGGCATGGGGATGCCGACCTACGGGTTCTCCTTGCAAATGACCGTAGGGCGGCAATCCTTTGCCGCCGACATGACTCGGTTTATTCCAAATCCATATTTTTTATCCGTTCCGGTTCAGCAACACCCCAATTAATTGAATAAACACCTCGATCCATCCATCCGGCAAATGAAGAATGAGCAAAATCGGCAGCACGATCAACGAAACCATGTTTGACTGGATTATAATGAACATAATCAAGATGCCTGGCAAAATCAGTTTCGTCGCGAATAAGGTGGTCATAAAACCTTTTCTGCCATAAGGGAAAGAACTCTCCATCACGAATGTCGGGAAAGGATTGCCGACCTACTTGTTCACCGTGTATGCATCCGCTGGAATGGGAATGCCGACCTGCGGGTTCGCCGTGCATGGTGTCGTAGGGCGGCAATTCCTTGCCGCCGTTACTTTCTGTAAACGTTTCCTTCAAACGCCATGTGACATCTCGCTTGACCGCCCCGACAATTTTTGAAAAATTGCAGGCTTCATCACATTCAAACATCCAGTGCAAATGGTCGGGTAGAATGACATGAGCATAATGGCGAAAGGGATATTGAACCTTAACCCTTCGCATTGCGACAAGTAGAAGTTCGACCCGTTCTGCGGATGCAAATATTTTCCGACGGTTATTTGTTACAATCGTCACAAACACCGGATGATGCGGAAGATGATAACGTCGATAATTCGACATGATTCATTTTTCCTTTGTTCTGTCGGCATGGGGATGCCGACCTACGGGTTCATCGTGCATGGTGTCGTCGTTTTTTTGTCGGCAAGGGATTGCCGACCTACGGGTTCATCGTGCGTGGTGTCGTCGTTTTTTTGTCGGCAAGGGATTGCCGACCTACGGGCTCTCCGTGCATGGTGCTGGAGGGCGGCAATCCCTTGCCGCCGTTACAGTTTAAACATCCCTGCGAATTTTTATCCATCCCAACACTTTCTTCGCCGTGATCGGGAAAAGGCCGAGCAGGGCAAAGGAAAGAAGCAGGCTGGGGGAAAGTATGCCGGATACCGATTCCAACTTGCCAAGCTCCTTGCCGGCGTTGACATAAACAATGGTGCCCGGCAGCATGCCGACTTGCGACACCCAGTAATACCGGCGCAGGGGAATACGGGTGACGCCCATGGCCAGGTTGATGAGAAAAAAGGGAAAGACCGGCACCAGACGAAGGGTGAAAAGATAAAATCCTCCCTCCTGCTCGATGCCCCGGTTGATCGGCTCAAGCCGGTCGCCGAATTTTCTTTGTACCCAGTCACGCAGCAGAAAACGCGAAACGATGCAGGCAAGTGTCGCGCCGATGGTGCTGGCAAAAGAAATGATCACCGTGCCGGTGAGCAGACCAAACAGTGCCCCGCCGGCCAGGGTCATGATCACCGCGCCGGGCAGGGAAAGCGCGGTGGCGAGAATGTAGACGGCCATGTAGGACGCGATAACTGCAAAAGGGCGTGCGGCGTAAAGTTCGGCGAAGCCGGCCTGTGACTCTTTCAGATAGTGCAGGGTCAGATAGCGGTCCAAACCCATAACATAAAAAAGGGCGACACAGCCGGCGCCAAAAAGGACAATGGCCGCTTGTTGCAGGGTTTTCTTATTCATCATTGCCCAACCCATACGCAGCGGCACCCAGCAGGGCTGCCTTGGAATTTATAATAACGGCAACAGGAACATCGGCGAGCAAACCGGACATTTTCCCCCTGCCGGCGAAACGACCGTGAAAATCATCCTCCAGCAGAAAGGGAAGAATCCGGGGGGGGATACCGCCACCGATATACATGCCGCCGGTGGCGACAACCGTTAGGGCAAGGTTGCCGCACACATCAGCCAATATGCCCACGAAGCTGCGTACCGTCTCCCGACAGATATGGCATTTTCGCAGCGGGTCCATGGCCGCCGCGACAATAACAGGTGTCGGGTCATGCGCCCCGGCCAGTTCCTCTTTCAGCCATTCCGGTTCAGGGAAGAGCCCTGAATCCCGCAAAAAACCATAGATATTGGGCAGTCCCTGCCCCGAACAAAGCGATTCAATGCTTATGGCCCTGTTTTGCGCCTGCAAGAACCTGAACAGCTCCGCATCATCCCGGCCCGGAGCAAAACCGGCATGTCCCCCTTCCGACGGACAGACCTGATACTTTGCTCCATTCCACACCAGAAAGGCCATACCCAGCCCCGTGCCCGGCGCCACCACTCCGACGGCGCCCTTTTCCTTCCTGTTCCCGGCATGCAGCACACGGACATCATCCGGCTGCAAAAAAGGAATGGCGCTGCCCAGCGCCACCAGATCATTGATCACGACAACCGAGCCCATGGCGAATTTACCGGCTATTTCATCCCCGTCAATTTGCCAGGGAAGATTGGTCAGTCGTACCCTGTTGTCCAGCACGGGCCCGGCAACCCCAAAACAGGCCCGGTCAATCCGAAGTTTCCCGTCTGCGAGAAAATCCTCCAAAAGCTGAGCAAAAGAGCTGTACTTGCCGGAGGCAAAAGTCGCTTCGACAACAGCATTTCCGAGCCCGTGCGCGGTGTCATAAACGGCCAGATCTGTTTTGGTGCCGCCGACGTCGGCGGCGAGGAGCAATGACATGGTTTTTATTTTGGTTTTGGGTTGTGTTTATCCTGCGAATATCAATTCTGTTGCATCCTGCTTTTTTTATCCCGATACTCGAGCACGGCCTGAACAAATGTTGCATGGCTCCAGGTTAAAGGGCTGACGGAAAGCGGCTCGTTGGTGAACGGATGTACCTGTTCCGCCATGATGCCGCTTTTCAAGGTCCGCTCCGCCGTCCACTGAAGAATATCAAACGCCTTTTGCAGATCATCCACTGATTCAGCCCGGACAATATACCATTGGGCCAGCCACAGGGTGGAAATAAACCACGGGTTGCCCGGCACCCGTGCAACGTCCTCCGACACCTGATGATAGGGATCGTTTTCGTAACGGGCCATTCCCCCCACCCCTGTTTTTACCCACAGACGTTCGCGAACCGCTTCCATGGTGGAGACAATTTTCGGATGATCCGCCGGGAACATACCGAAATACCATAACCCTACGAGAGAAGCATCAAGGGTTGCATCAAACTCCCAGCCACCCTCTTTTTTCCTGTTAATCATGCGGGCGAAACGACCGGCATTCTCCATCCACAAATATTTCCCCGCAGCCTTCTTTATTTCCTTTGCCCCATTGCGGTATTCAGCGGCCAGATCCTGTTGCCCAAAGGCGTGAACAAATTTGGCCGCTGCCTCGAGACCGGCCCAAACGGCGCCGACAGTCCAGCCATGCACCCCCCGCCTCTCCTCCCACAAATCCCAGGACGGCAACGGCAGCCCTGTTTCTTCGTCCCGGAAGGAAAGCAACCAGTTGGCGGCGCGGATGATCAAGCCGCGGTAATGGGGTTTAATGAACTCGATGTCGCGGAAACGGTCGAAATGTTTCCACAGGGCCCAGATGACCAGGGCGGTTTCATCCTCCTGGATCGGCAGTTCCTTGTCACCCTCCCGATACCAGCCGTGCCAGCTGGAAGCCAGGGAACCGTCCGGATTGTATTTGTGGAGCAGATATCCTTCCCGGGTTATGGCCTGATGGCAGAAGGCAAAGAAGCGGCCCGTTATTTCCGAGTAGCCGGCATCTATGAGAGCGGATGAAACAAGTGCGCCGTCCCGGGGCCACACATAGGAATAGGTGTCGCTGTTGAAATCCGTGATGTCGAAATCATTAGCGGCAAGGATCGCGCCATTGTTGTCGATCTGGGAGCGGAGAATGAGCAGGCTGCGGCGATAAAGCCCGGCAAGGGGCGAGGACGGCAACGTGACAGCCTCTTGTCCCTTGTTCGCCCAAAGTCGCCAGTAATCCCGGGTGCGGTTCAGGTAAGGATCAGCTCCTCGCCGGCAGAGATTTCGTTGAATTTCCATTACCTGGGAATAATCCTCGCCAACCGCGAGCCAGTACCACCCCTCGTCCTGTCCGTGAGACGGCACCTGTAAATGAAGGGCGACTACGGAATCAACACTGCCCTGGGCCACCGGATTGCCGGAAAGCAATCCATCCTCCGCGTCAAGCCAGGTGCCGACCTTGTCACCGACCCCCTTGATCCCCACCGCCCACTGATCAAGCCCGGAACCGCATGAACCCGGCCTTCCCCGGGAAGCGCTGACCAGAAACCAGCGTTTCCCCTTATAATGGAAAAGAAGCCGTTTCTGGGATTCATAGTAAGCACAGTCGCCTACCGAATGACCGCCGATACGCAAATCCTGCCCGAAAAAAAGACGAACTTCACGCTTTGTTGCCGCGTGATTGCGTACCGTGATTTTTTTTAAATAGAGATTAATGTGAAAATCGACACAATCGTGACAAACCAGTTCAAGCTCGAGATCCGGATGAAAAAGGGTCACCTCGGTGACGAGAGTATCCTCGAGATAAAGAAGACTGCGTTGCCAGCCCGAATCGGTGACCCAGCGGAACATATTGTCGACCCAGACACCGAACCGGCAGGGGCTGCCCGCCGTATGGTTTTCCTGACCGACATAGGGCCAGTAAATATCACGCAGCTGGTAGTTCGCATCAAAATTTATCATCAGGGAACCGTTTCCCACCGGAATGTCACGGGGCATCATTCACACCATTTCCCTTTCGTGAATTCTTTTTACCCAGAATGAGGCCGCATCCGGCCCCCAACTGCCGGCCGGATACACGTGGAGCTTCTGCTCCCGGCCTTGGCACTGTTCGCATTCGTTCAGCACCGGAGTAAGGATTTTCCATGACTGTTCAATGCCGTCCTGGCGCCAGAACAGCATTCGGTCACCCACGATACAGTCAAGCAGCAGCTTTTCATAGGCATCTAGCCCGGACCCTTGCGCATAGCGAAAATCCATGGTCATGGAGCGCAGACACATCCTGGAACCGGGTTTCTTGGTCTGAAAGGTCAGACTGATCCCCTCTTCCGGATGGATACCGAAAATCAGACGATTAGCCGCAATTTCCTCCCCGATCACCCGGCGGAACATGGAATGGGGGATCTCCTTGAACTGGACAACGATGCGGGTTTCCTTCCGCGCCATGCGCTTGCCGGAAACAAGATAAAACGGCACCCCCTGCCATCGCCAGTTCTCCACATACAGATGCATCAAGGCAAAGGTCGGGATGAGCGAACCGATCGCCACACCCGTCTCCTGCGGATAGCCGGGAACCGGGCTGCCGTCAATCTCGCCGGGTCCATACTGTCCCAGCACCACCTCATCCTCCCTGCGACGGAAGGGACGAACGGCGCGCAAGACCTTCACCTTTTCATCCCGCACCCCTTCCGACTCAAAATGGGCAGGAGGCTCCATGGCGATAAGCGACATGAGCTGCAGCATGTGATTCTGAAACATGTCCCGGATGACACCGGCCTGCTCGTAATATCCCGCCCTGTTCTCCACCCCCAGTTTTTCCGCCGCCATGATGCCGACATAGTCGATAAAACCGCGATTCCATACCGGCTCGAAAATGGCATTGGCAAAACGGAACATCAAAATATTCTGCACTGTTTCCTTGGCCAGATAATGGTCGATACGATAGATCTGGTCTTCCTGGAAATGGCTGTGCAGGATGGCGTCAAGGGCCAGAGCGCTGTCAAGGTCGCGGCCGAAAGGTTTTTCCACCACGATGCGCGACCAGCCTCTTTTCTTTTGGTGCTGGATCGAAAGCCCGCTCCGGCCCAATTGCTCGGCCACCACCGGATAGAGAGACGGCGGCAAGGCAAGGTCAAAAAGATAATTGCCGGCGGTCCCCATTTCACGGTCACGTTCCTGCAAAAAACCGGCAAGCCCCTGAAACGATTCAGGTGAATCATAGTCTATCCGGCAGTAAAAAAGAGAGGCGGCGAATCGTTGCCAGCCGGACATGCCTGATCGGCACTCAACGGAACAGGTTTCATGCAATCGGGCACGAAAGGATTCACTGGTCAAGTCGCTCCTGGCGCAGCCGACGATTGTCACAGGCACGGGCAGACTGTTGCGCAGATGCATCTGATAGAGAGCGGGGATCAGCTTGCGGGCGGCAAGATCGCCTGATGCGCCGAAAATGACAATGGTGCACGGCTCAAGTTGCCCGGCTTTCAGGCAGTCACAGCCGGCGTCGGGATCAAGGATTTTTTCATTCATGACTGGTTGTTCCTTAAGTCACCATCAGGGGAACGAAACGTTTGGCCGCGTTGGCGCGTTCAAGGGGTGAATACAGCAACTATTTCCCTTTTACCGCGTGGCCGCCGAACTCCCGACGCAGCGCGGCCAGCACTCTGTTTTCAAAGGAATTGTCCCGGCGGGAAGCAAAACGCTGAAAAAGCGCCATGGTTATGACCGGCGCCGGCACACTGCTTTCAATGGCCTGCTCCACCGTCCACCTTCCTTCCCCGGAGTCCTCGACATAACCGCTCAATTCGGCCAGATCAGGGTCCTTGGCAAAGGCGTCCTCGAGCAGCTCCAACAGCCAGGAACGGATAACGCTGCCCTGGTTCCACAAATGAGCAATACGGCCGAAATCAAGATGCCGGCTGAAGGCTGACGCTTCGAGCAGGGCAAAACCTTCACCATAGGCCTGCATCATGCCGTACTCGATGCCGTTGTGAATCATCTTGACAAAATGCCCCGCACCGGTCGGCCCGCAATACAGGTAGCCGTCCGCCGGAGCCAGGGTGCGAAAAAGAGGCTCCAGATAATCAAAAATCTTCTTCTCGCCGCCCACCATGGTGCAGTAGCCGACCGTCAGTCCCCAGATGCCGCCGCTCACTCCGGCATCGACATAATGAATTCCGGCTCCCTTCAGATAGGATTGCCGACGCTGATCATCCTGATAGCGGCTGTTGCCGCCCTCGACAATGATGTCACCCGCCTCAAGCAGGCCGCGTAATTTTTCCAGATGCTCGTCAACCGCCCGGCCCGCCGGCAGCATCAGCCAGACAATCCGGGGGGAATCGAGTTTTTCCGGGAGTTCCTCCAGCGAAAAGCACCCTTCCGCCCCCTCGTTGACGATTTCTTCCGTTTTGTCCGGACTGCGGTTATAGGCCACCACCTGATGCCCGCCCTGCAAAAGCCTGCGGGCCATGTTCATCCCCATTCTGCCCAGTCCGATCATAGCTGTTTTCATGAGAACTCTCCTGTGACTCAACTTTCCGACCTGGTTTCTTCGGCCGGAGTAAAGATACTGATGATAAAAATAATTTGTGGATATTGGTAACTATCCAGGTAGATAGGCTGAAGGCTGTAGACTGAAGGAAAAGCGCCTAAAATATGTAATACGACAGTACCGGCAGCCCTATAGCCTTCAGTCTACAGTCTAAACAGCTGGATAGTTACGGATATTGTATCATTGTTGGGGTTGATGAACGTGTAAAATCGTGATGAAAAATCGAAAAATAACGGAAAATCCGCAATCCGCATGCCCCGCCCCGCAAGTAACGACCTGACTATTCACGAATTGACGAGATTGGCAAGAACAAGTCCCCAAAAGGAACCGGCAAGATCCGACTGATAATGCCAGCCAAGATGGGCCGAGCAAACAGCGCAAAGCGAAAAACGCCAGGAACAGCCGGTAAACCAGGTACACTCCCTGGTCGGCGTTCCGTGGTGAACACAGCCGGGTGCGGCGGAAAAACAACCGATTTCAAAAACTTTCCCATGAGGATTGGCAAACACATGGCAATGACTGCCGTTGACCTCGATCATTCGGGAAAAAGAGGTGATGCGAGCCCGGCAGAATCGACAGTAAAACCAGTTATTGCCGTTACCCGTGTCGATTTCCTCATCACTGGTAAGCCGGGTGCTGCCGCCGCCCCTGAAATCACCATCCATTTCGCGGAAAATGAGTGGCCGCAGCGGGGAAAAGCCGCATTCCGCAAAGCGCGGAATCATGAAGGAACCTGGTTGCGGCAATCGCTTATTTCTCCGGCCACGACTGCACCCTTTCCTCGACAAAATAACAAAACCGATCCCAGGCAAATTCACGGCCGCTGACAGGACAACGCAGCGTCACTTTTTTTTCGTCAAGATCCGCAACCAGCCAGTCGCCGTGGCGCTTGCCGTCAACAATACGGATTTTGTCTCCCTTCTGAAAGGGATATTGCTTGAAAAGCTTGACCGATTCAGGCATGGCGCCACCTTGGGTTCACTATCATGCTTAAGAAAGAGAATATTTTTTGTACAACTGGGTAAGTCGGGTTTTTGCTTCGGTGAAAATGTGGGGGTTCAGCAAAGCTATTTCTTCGTGCGCTCTTTTAAACTCAAATTGAACATCACGAAAAACAAGCGTTTCATTTATGGAGGTATGAATGACGATCTCGGCAAGAGTGCCGCTGATCCGCAGATCGACGTCCTTCGAGGCACAATGCAAGTGCTTGTCTTTTTGAGCAAAAGCGGTGGACCGAATAATCTTCCGGGTAAAGCCGGACAGAGTCACCTCCACATGGGTAATGAACTCATCCATATCCGCATCCTTGATCTTGACCTTTTTTCGAATCTGGTCAAGGAACCAGTTTTTGAAAAAAGGCAGAAGTACATGATTGGCGAACACGTCCTCGATCTCATCTTCAGGAACGTCGAAATAATGGGATGCCAGTTCCCCGAAGAGCCTGTCCTGGTGACGCTCCTTGAGATTGAGAATATTCTCCATCTGGTTTCTCTGGATCAGCCCCTCTCGCAGGAGAATCCAGCCGAATTTTATCAATGCCATATCTCAACGTATCTGATTTTTTCTCCGGCATCAAATCATTTGATCAATTGAGAAAACAGCGGAGCCTCTTGCAAAATGACTCAAGATGATCATCAGATGCCAAGCTGAGCATGAAAGCGGATTTCCTTTCCCTTTGGAAGAAGGGCCGGGGTGAGGCGCTCAGCATTTCATGAAATTAACGGCACATCGTGGCGTCGTCCGGGAAAGGAAGGCTTCGTCTGTTTTGTGAATCACTGAATGTATTTCATTTTTTCCCGTGCTCATCATTCATCCCTTATCTTTTTTATTGTATTGTGGTAAAAAAATAAATGCATGAATCATGAGGCCCGGAAGAAGGCGAAGTTGCTTTTCCCTTGCGCCCGGTGATCTCGTGGCGGATTGCTATCAGCGAAAAACAGGAGAAAAATTATGAAAATACATTGGGCCTATTTCAGAAAAGGCTGAGCGTCCTGTGCGAAAGCCCAAGAGGCTCTTGGGAAGATCAAGGCGGAAATCATAACCGAAGTTGATGCCAGAAAAAATCCGATTGAGGAGGATGCTGCCTGGAAGCTGCTTGCCGGTGGAGAGACGATTTTTATTGCCGGCGGTCGCAAGACAAAACAATTTTCACCCAGCTCGGACAACAAAGAAGAGATACTGAAAGGAGCCCTTGGCCGCAGCGGCACTCTGCGGGCCCCGACTCTGCAGATCGGCAAAACATTTTATCTCGGGTTCAGCATCGCCATGTATGACGCGTTGACAGGAAAGGGCTGAACACGAAGATGCTCGCCAAGGTGCAGACCAGCACTGTTTTCGGTGTCGATGCACTGCCGGTTGAAGTCGAAGTGGATATCGTTTTCGGTCTGCCCGCCTTTTCCACTGTCGGCCTTGCCGAAGGTGCCGTCCGCGAAAGCAAGGATCGGGTAAGGGCCGCAATCAAAAACAGCGGCTACGATTTTCCAAACAAAAAGATAACCGTGAATCTTGCTCCGGCGGACATCAAGAAGGGGGGAACCGGGTTCGACCTTCCCATTGCCGTCGGCATTCTTGCGGCCGAGGAGATACTCCCCTCGGACAAACTCCCTTTGTACGCCGTGGTCGGCGAACTTGCCCTGGACGGCATCATTCGGCCTGTGCCGGGCATCCTCCCCATGGTTCTCGCCGCTCGCAAAGCTGGGCTCCAGGGAATCATGGTTCCGGTTGACAACGCGCCGGAAGCGGCGGTGGTGACGGGAATAGACGTCATCGGCATCAGTTTTCTGCACCAGGCGGTTGATTTTCTTGCCGGCAAAAAATCAATTCCCCCCGCCGTGGTTGACATGGAATCCTTGTTGACCAAACAGCAGGATTACCAGCTTGATTTCAGTGAAGTCAAAGGCCAGGAGCATGTCAAACGGGCCCTGGAAGTTGCGGCCGCCGGTGACCACAATGTGCTTTTGAGCGGCCCGCCGGGATCCGGCAAGACCATGCTGTCAAAACGGTTACCGACCATATTGCCGGATCTCAGTTTTGAAGAAGCTCTGGAGACAACCAAGATATACAGCGTCTGCGGCCTGCTGCCCGACAGATGCAGTCTGATGCCGCAGAGGCCGTTTCGCTCCCCGCATCACACCATTTCCGACGCCGGGCTTATCGGCGGGGGCAACATTCCCCGTCCGGGAGAAGTCTCCCTGGCCCATAACGGCGTTCTTTTTCTTGATGAACTGCCGGAATTCAAAAAAAACGTCCTGGAGGTGCTCAGGCAACCGCTGGAAGACGGCAAGGTGACCATTGCCAGAGCAACGTCGACTCTCACCTTTCCTGCCAGGTTCGTGCTGGTGGCGGCATTAAACCCCTGTCCCTGCGGTTATCTCGGCGACAACCGGCACGTCTGCACCTGCACTCCGCTGCAGATAAAACGCTACGCGGAAAAGCTCTCCGGTCCATTACTTGACAGAATCGATATCCATCTTGAGGTGCCGGCTGTTCCCTTCCAGGAAGTTGCATCAGCCGTTGAGGGTGAAAGCTCCGGGGAAATCAAGAAAAGGGTGGTAAAAGCCAGGAAAATACAGCAACAACGCTTTAAGGGCAGGAAAGGAATTTTCAGCAACAGCCAGATGACCAGCCGCGATCTGAAAAAATTCTGCCTCCTGAACGAAAAATCCCTCAGCCTGCTTGAAAGCGGCATGGCGCAACTTGGCCTGTCCGCCAGGGCCTATCACCGCATCCTGAAAATCGCCCGCACCATCGCCGATCTCGCCGGAGAAAAAGAAATCGGCTCCGGCCATATCGCCGAGGCCATCCAATATCGTCGCCTGGAAAGGAACCGTTTACCATGACCCAATCACTTCTTCTTATCTGCAGCGGCTTTATCGTCGGCATCGGTGCAGCCTTCACCGGACTCGGCGGCGGATTTCTCATCATCCCCCTGCTGCTTTTTCTCGGCTATACGGCGCAAAAAGCGGTGGGCACCTCATTCATGGCGATTCTGGTTATTGCCATATCCGCCGTCATTGCCCATAACAAACTGACTCATGTCGATTACCGGGCCGGCATCCTGCTCGGTATCGGCGGCATCGCCGGCGCCCAGATCGGCGCCCGGCTGGTGGAACACGTCTCCACCGCCAATTTCAAGAAAATTTTTGCCGTTATTCTGCTCGGACTGGCGGCCTATGTTTTTTTTAAAAACTAACGGGATATTTTTTGTTTTCCAGTCACTGATGTGGTAGAAACATTTATATTATCGATATCCCGTTAATTTTTTTGGTCCTGTTATGGAAAACAAAAAAAAGGAAAAAAGAAAAAGCAACCGAATTCCTGTTCAGTTTGACGTAACCGTTCTGCATGAAGGCGACTACCTCATCTCCTTTACCCGTGACATCTCGGCGGACGGCATGTTCATCAACACATCCACCCCGGTTTCCAAAGGAGAAAAAGTCTTGGTTGATTTTGCCATCGGCCTGGCAAAAGATATCAAGGTGAATGCTGAAGTCGCCTGGGTAAACCTGGACGGACCGGAAATCGACCGTGGGATGGGGGTCAAATTCATCAACGTTTCGCCGAAAATGAAAAAAAATATCCTGCTGCTGGTGAACCGGATCGCAATTCTCCCCGATGACAATTTAGTGCATTGACAAACTGGCCCATGGGGAATTCCGGTTAACTCGCGACATCATCTTCGTGCCTTATCCCCTGCGCCGCTCAGGATGCATCCGCCGGTCATTGGGTACGGAAATGGAAACAATGACATCTCCGCGCACGCTTTTACGGCGATCACGACGGTTACGCCGCCGTTCCTTCTTCTTGTCCGTAGTGTCATAGGCAGGTTTTTTTTCCGGATCCTTTTTGACGTAGGGTGTCTTGCCGATAATAATATCCATTTTTGTTCCTCCTCACTTCTGACTCTTCATTATTGTTCATACTTGTCATTTCGGAATATTTCAAAAAAAACTTAAATATCGGGTAACTATCCAGCTGTTTAGACTGTAGACTGAAGGCTATAGGGCTGCCGGTACTGTCGTATTACATATTTTAGGCGCTTTTCCTTCAGTCTACAGCCTTCAGCCTATCTACCTGGATAGTTACAATATCGGTTGATCAAAAAACGGTTGGGGTTTCCGTAAGGGACTTTATCGGCTTACCATGTCCACGCACCTGACCCACATGAGTCCGCCCAGTTCCACCTCAACCCTTTTGCCTTCGTACTCCACCATCTCTCCCTCGATCAAGGCTGCAAATCCCCACCAACCGGCCCTGGGCATGGTATAGGTGAAAACGCCGTTAATATCGGCGACCAGTACCTGGGTCCTGAACGGCTCGGCAGGAATCATTACCTCGCCGTTCCTGCTCCGATATGTAACCTCGATATCCGCAAAGGGAACAGGACGGCCGTTGTGCTTAACAACTCCCCGGAACGAATTGCCGGTCCAAAGCCCGTAGGGACGCACGAGCGGATCAATTTCAACAGGAAAACGAATCGGTTCATCCCAACCCGTTTCCCGTTCAAAACCGTTGACCACCACCTTGGCGTACTGCACGATAAGCTTTTTCTCCGTCGAATCCCAATAAGGAGCCGCGGCAACGGCAAAAACATGGTCTCCCGGATTTTGCACGGACGCGACAAATCCGTAAGCCGATTTCCGTTCAAGCTTCCCTGGGGCGAGCAGATCTTGCAAATCCGTTTTTTCGCCTCCATGGAGAACAAAAATCTGCTCCGGCGCCGCCATTTCCGGAACACGTTCCTTCCCTCCCGGATGACTAAAAGCCAGATTGACATCTATTTTTTGCGTTGACCCGGCAGTGACGATGTCGGTTGATGGAATAATTTCAAGAAAATGGCCCGACGCGGAAAAAGGGAAGGCGAGCAGAACCAGGCAAAGGAGGGCAGCCGGTATGTTTTTGCTTTGCATATGCTCCCTCAAGAAACAACAGGAATTATTTAGAATTCTGCGAATATGGCTCAAGAAATGCCGCAACAGCGTGTTTGACGACATCAGGGGAAAGGGTGTTGATGCAACGCGGGTCCGCACAATCCTTTTTGTTGCAATCCGGACACCGTTCCCGGCCGCGCAAAACAACGGCCCTGGCACAACGCGGCCCCCATTCAATTTCATCCTCGTAAGAAAAAAGCGCCGCAACGGCTGATCCCGCGGCAGCGGCCATATGCATTAAACCACTGTCGCTGCCGACAAAAATGCTGTTTTTCCCAAACAGGGCCAGAAGCTCTCCCAAACCGGACGTGCCGGCGAAATTCGTCACGGGACGATCCAGAGAAGCCATGATCCGACTCGCGGCTTTTTTTTCTCTTTCGCCGCCGATTAAAACCACCTGGCGTCCGTGTCGGGCAAACCAGTCGGCCACCTCGACGAAACATTCAAGGGGCCACAACTTCTGATTTCTGCTCCCGCCGGGATGAATGCAGATCATGGGCTCCCGCGGATTAATGCCCGCATCAGAAAGTTTCTTTTCCACAAGCAGCCTGTTGTCATCGGTTGCCTGCAAACAAAAAAAACTTTCATCGCCGGAGGCGCCGGTGGCCTCGGCGATCGCCTTGTAATGATAGGCCTTATGCTTGCCCTGCGGCAAAACAACCCTGTCCGTATAGACATCGGGACGCTCGGCGTTGCTGCGGGAAAATGACCTGCCCGCCCTGGAAACCTGGGTGAGAATGGAGGACGTGGCCCCCCCCTCAAGATCAATGGTGATATCAGGGTGAAGTTTTTTTATCTGCCGCAGAAATTTGAAATAGACAAACATGCGGGCAATAATGGAACCCTCATTTGCCATTTTTCGAGGATAAAACAAAGTCCGGGAGGGTTCAATGAGCGGTTCGACTATTTCCCTGAAGGCGGAATCAAAAACCAAATAATGGTCGTCATGCTGGAAATGCCTTTCAAGAGACATGACGGCGGGAAGGGCGACAATAAGATTTCCCAGATGGGA
This sequence comes from Desulfobulbaceae bacterium DB1, assembly GCA_001914235.1. Lineage (NCBI taxonomy): Bacteria > Pseudomonadati > Thermodesulfobacteriota > Desulfobulbia > Desulfobulbales > Desulfobulbaceae > Desulfobulbaceae bacterium DB1. Next base: position 2,076 of record MQUF01000025.1, on the reverse strand, counting down.
ATCCGGCATCAGGGTCAGCACCGTTTGTCTTGCTTTTTCATATTCCGCCATTATCGTTTCTTCTCCTCCGTCCGGAAATTTATGCAACCATACCCCTTGTTAAAAGTGTAATACTAAAACAGGGATGTCTGTCAAGAAAGGTGTCATAAAAGGGGGAAAACATAATTCATTTTATCTTCGAAAAACGGCAGACAACCTCTTTACGTCCCGCCACCTCCCGGTATTTTTCCGCCGGATAACCGAGGGCTATAACGGCATGAACTTCCTCGCTCAGCGGAATCCCCAATGCCTGTTGAATGGCCCTGTCACGTTTCATGGCCTCAACGGCGAAACCGATGAGGCATGTTCCCAATCCCATGGCATGGGCGCCAAGCAGCATGTTTTCCGTGGCGAGCAGGGCGTCTTCGACCGGGCAGCTTGCCCCGTGCCGCGACCCGACCAGGATGACCGAAACCGCGCCATGAAAAAGACGGTCCTGCCCCTCTTCTTCCCAAAGCCGCACGCCATCGGCAATGGTCCGATAATACCTGCGATAATAATTGCCGAGCACGTCTCCCATGAAAATGCGGGACAGGAAACGCAGCAGCGGATTTGCCGCCTTGCGGTTGAGTTTCTTATAAAAGCGGCCGACAAGGTTGCCCAGCGCCATCACCTCACCCCGGGTCTCAAGCACGGTAAACGTCCAGGCCTGACTGTTGGTGCCGGATGGAGCAGTGATGCCGATCTTCACCAGGTCACAAAGAATGTTCCGGTCCATGGGCCTGGCAAGGTAGTTTCGGCACGAACGGCGAGAGCGCATCAAACGGACAAGTTCCGCCACATTCGTTTCTCCCCAGGGCAGCCAGGACGCATTCTCCGGGAACGTGGCAAAACCGAGAAGACCGTCTATTCCCTTTACGGAAACGGCCTGTTCAGGGCAGACCGCACAACAATGCCCGCAGGCGATACACGAGGTGCCGGCGGCCACCGCCTTGCCGTTTTGCAGGGAAAGGGAACGGTCGGGACAGACCCGCAGGCACTGGCCGCAGCCGGAACATTTGTCCGGGTCAATGACGACACCGATTCGTGCCGTCATTTATTGCTGCCGGAATTTCTTGCCCATGGAAAAGGCCTCGCCGACAGCAGCGCCGACGCCATGATATCTTCGAAGGCCGGGTGAAAAAAGAAGAGGTCGCAGTTTCTCAATCTCCGGCACATCCTTGTCCCCGAGGATATCGGCATCTGCCTTGACATCAACGATCTCACCTATGAACTGGGTATGCAGGCCGATTTCCACCACCTGCTTGAGTCGACATTCGAGAATCAAAGGAAATTCTCCTAGAAAGGGGGCATCAACCAGGGTGCTTCGTGTCGCGGTCAATTCGACGGCTCTTATTTTGTCGACGTTCCGGCCGGAACAAATACCGAAATAATCAATCTGCTCGGCATAATTTTCACCACCGATATTAACGGTGAAAGCCTTGCAGGCCATGATGCATCCGTGGGTGTAAGTGGCTTCCCGCAAAGACACGGCCACGCACGGAGGTTTTGAACAGCAGACTCCGCCCCAGGCTGCCGTCATCATATTTGCCCTGCCGTTTTCATCATAGCTGCCGATCACCCAAACCGGAGTTGGATAAACAAGTGTACTCGCTCCGAGAGATTTTTTCATTTTATTCCTCCATATTCTTTTCAGACTTGCTATTAATCAACAATACTACTATAATATTGCGTTGAAAAAACTTAAATTTCGGAAAACAGCGGTCGCAACCGACAGCCGTATGAAAAAGAGCCGGTCTGGAAAATTTGGACAGGCTGTTAAGTGAAAATTTTGCTCCAATCTGTTAAATTCACCAAAAACAGAAAGGAGTAAAAACATGACAAAGAGACCACGACGAAATCATTCCTCTGCATTCAAGGCAAAAGTTGCCATTGAAGCGGTCAGGGGGGAACAGACACTGGCCGAGCTCGCTCAGTGCTAACCTAAAATTGACCAGCAAAACGGGGTTGTGCTAACCGAATATTCCTGCTTGCTCTTGCCACTAACCCCCATCCCCGTGGACGGGAACAACGAAGCATGAAACTTTGAGAAAAATA
>MQUF01000024.1 GCA_001914235.1 Desulfobulbaceae bacterium DB1 | reverse complement strand
AGAATCCCTGACATCCTGTCCGTCGAGCAGACGGGGCAACTATTTGCCGCAACCAAAACCTTGAGCTACAAGGTCTTCTTTTTTACCTGCTACAGCATGGGCCTGCGCCTTGGCGAAGGCATTCGACTCACAGTCGGCGACATCGACGCAGGCAACATGCGGGTCCATATTCGTGATGCCAAGGGTAACAAGGACCGGCTGGTGCCGCTGCCAGACAAGACCTTGCGGGTGCTGCGGGAGTTCTGGGCCATGCACAAGCATCCCCGGTTCCTCTTCCCCAGCAGGAAAAGAGGTCTGAAAAATGCCCACCTGGTTGATTTGCCCCTGGACAGGGGCGGCATTCAAACCACCATGCAGACCGTTGTCCGGCAACTCGGCATAAAAAAAAATCTCATGCCACTCCCTGCGTCACAGCTATGCCACCCACATGCTGGAGGCCGGGGTTGATCTGCTTGAGCTGCAGCAGATCCTTGGCCATGTCAGCATCCTGACCACCGCCAGATACACCCACCTGACCTCCACCACGGCCAACAATGCGAGACTGGCCGTCAATTCCCTGGTCAACTCCCTGGACATCAGATGGGGAGGGCGTAAATAATGCTGCTCTCCACGATCATCAACAAGTTCAGGGACAGCTTCTTCCGCACCTACAACAAAAATCTCCTGTCAGGCCACATCAAGGCTCTGGAGTCCATGGCCCGATGCAGATACGAGCATGGACCGCACATGCTGGCCCGTTGTTCGGACCACCGGTGCGGCGAACGGATCTATATTCCCCATTCCTGCGGCCACAGAAACTGCCCCCATTGCCAGAACCATGAGAGCCGGCAGTGGCTGGAAAGCCAGCTTGACAAACGACTGCCGTGTCAATACTACCTGATCACCTTCACGCTGCCCGGGCAGATGCGGGATCTGGCGTGGAAACACCAGAAAACCGTTTACGCCCTGATGTTCAGGGCAGTACAGGACCTCCTGAAATCCTTCACCAATAACGACAAAAAACTCGGCGGATCAGCGGGATTCACCGCCATCCTCCACACCCATTCCAGAACCCTGGACTATCATCCGCACATCCACGTTGTCATGCCCGGAGCAAGCATCAACCCGCAAACCGGGCTGTGGAAGGAAAAATCCGGGAAATATCTCTTCAGCCACAAGGCCATGGCCAAGGTCTTTCGGGCGAAGCTGCTCCAGACCCTGGTCGAAAACAAGCTGCCGGTTCCCCATGATTGCCCCGATCAGTGGGTGGTTGACTGCAAGGACGCGGGCAACGGCGAGAAGGCCCTTATCTATCTTGGCCGTTATCTGTACCGGGGTGTTATCCGGGAAAAAGACATCCTGCACTGCCGGGACGGCATGGTCACCTTCCGGTATCGCCATGCCAAAAGCGGAGAAGACCGGACCCGAACCGTCAAGGGCGAGTACTTCCTCTACCTGCTTATGCTCCATGTGCTGCCCCGAGGGTTTCGACGGGCAAGGTCGTATGGTTTTCTCCATGCATGCAGCAAAAAGCTGCTCCGCTTCCTGCAGCTGGTGCTGCGGGTCGCGCCATGGCGCGCCCTTGTCCGCAACCTGAAGCAACGGCCGGCTATCATCTGCCCGGCCTGCGGGGCCGCCATGGTGATCGCCGCGACAATGATCGCCCGGCCACCGGCCATGGCCGCTCCGTTACGGCAATAGACGAGCCGGAGGCATCGGGTATGTAAACGAAAGCCGTGAACTTGCCGAGGACACAAGCCGGATTGCACCGGGACGGGACTCCTGCGCCCGAAAAACGCCGGAAATCAGCGTAAAGCAGCATGATACAGCACCAAAATCCTTTTCAAAGAACATTGCGGGGGCCACTCCCGTCTTCCTTCGCCTGATCCGATCCCTCCGGAACCCAAAAGCTCTTTTCTATATACGTCCACCGGGCTTGTCCAACCACCGGTTCAGATTGTGGCTCGCTGCGCTCTCACAATCTAACCTTGTTCGTTATATTTATTTTATGTATTGATATCGGCAAGTTTTTGAGTAGCCCCAGTTTGTCTTTTTCATCAAGTAAACATCACTCATTTCATGATCTAATTCTTTCCAGTTTTCATCATATAAATGGTTGCTAAAACCATAAAACAATATGTTGTTTTGGTATATAAGCAACTCAGTAGAAGCTACAGGTGTATCGTTTATTTTTATTTCTCCAGTCGGAGATTCTATAAAATATCTATTATCGTCAAGATAAGTACGTTCAATCCATTCATTGCCATTTTCATTACATAATTTATTTATTGATAGTTGATATATAATACTATTGTTGCCATAACCTTCGATATTTCTTAACAGTGTTGATTTAACAGTAAAATCACCTTTTTCGTAAATACTTTTATAATATCCAGTCAATACTTTACTTTTGTATAAAATTTCAAAAATCCTCTTTATTGTTATTTTGTCATTTACACTGTCTAATGTGTTCCATTTTGCTCTTGCGAAAAAATCGCTTTGGCTTTTTATGGAGCATCTATATGGTTGATTTGTAGGTATTTCATTTAGGAAATCTTCAAAAGATTCACATAATTCTTTATCAGCCTGGCCCATATGGATTATGTGAGTTTTTATCCCTGTAGGCCACCAATTAAGTATCTCATAGCGGCCAGCCCCTTTTTCTGGATAGTCAGTTTTCTTAACTATTATCCCTAGCTCCTTGTTGCGAGCCCCATATAAGTTTTTTAAACACCGATTCAGAGAGGTATCGTCTTGGTATTTAGTGCATTCATTCCTTTGTTTAATCCATCGTTTTTGATCACTTTTTATATTAGCAATTCCTCTTGAAAGAGTTTTTTTGTAATTATTTGTCATATTTAAGTCGAGCCAAGATAGATAACTGTCTTTGCAGATAGCTTTTTCAATCCTGGTTTGGGCACGATCACAGTCAAAGCCAGCTTTCTGTCCTCCTGCAAAAGCAGGACAGGGGTGAATGCAACCCAACATTATTATTAAAAGAAAATTTTTCATGAGTAGATTAAATATAACGAATCTGCAGAAAAAGCCGTTTTTGTGTCCTTGAGTCAGGCCTGCAAAGCCCCCTTGACCGTTTGTGATTCCAAGCCGCATCATTGCCTGTCGTTTTTCCCAACACATATCCACCATATGTGATTCAAATGTTTGTGGAAGTCAAGCAGAAAAAAACTCGGCCAACCATCTTTTTACAGCGGCATATGATACATACCCAAGAGCCAAGGGCAGACCTGACCCCTTTTCTTTCATCCCCTGCCCCATCGAAGGAAGAACCATAAAAAGCATCATTGCAGAGGGGGCGAGGCTGGCAACCATTCCTCGCAGAACAAGATGATTTTTCATGACAGGGAGGAGGAGAAGAAGAAGCATCCATATCCCGCCCCAAACCATGCGCTCGTATGCCCATGGCGCGGTAAACTCAGGCTTCATGGCAATGCCGATGATGTCGGATATAGATTGTTATGTGCTTTTATTTTCAATTTTTTTTACAGCCTCCGTTGCAGATTCGATCACATGAAACTTTTCCAGATGGCCTTCAATGAAAGTTTGTCCATGCTCCGTCAGAATATTAATACTTTGATTTAATAGTTTGATATCTGCATTTAGCTCCAAAAGAAAGTTGTGAGCCGTATCAATAATATTAGCCAATCTTTTATCTACCGCTCTTATCAAAATGTCTTTTGCAACCTCGTTATCATTAAAGTCACTATCTATTCTTTTCAGGTCATTAGCCGCGTCATTGATAGCCTGATCCTGCAAAGCCTTGTATTTTATGGTTTTATCGTAAACTAACTGTTGAGCTTTCTCTCTCAGCTCAAGTTGCATATTGCCAATCGCATTTATGGCGTTAACATTTAGTTTAGTTAACTCCTGTTGGTACTTCATGATCGCCTCGGATACAGCGACCATCCGTTGCAATTCCTTGTCCTTCTTAAACTCTTCCAATTCTATAAAAATTCTTTTAACTTCTGTCTCTTTTCTTATAGAAAGATTGATATCTATTTCTTTTTCCCGTGCTCTGATGTCTGATTCCGCTTCCATTTCTCTTATTTTATTTTGAGATTCAACATTAATCCGAGCACGATCTCTTTCAATTCCCCTTTCATGATCCCATTTTCTCAATGGTTCTCGCCCCCAATCTGTTACAAGCTCTATTGGCTTCATAACAATATCACCCAATTTTCCAAGAGCGGACAGCAGGCCCATTATAAATTTCCTTTTAGTCGATTAATTTCTCGTTCAAACAAAACTTTATCTTTTTCATATTCTAGCAACAAGGCATTATATCTCTCGTTATCCATTTCGCCTTTCCTAATTAGACTATCAATCAACTGAACCTTAGAAGAAATCATCTTAGAGAGAAAGGGGAAATTGCATGAGTCTATTTCATCGATGCTTGAGATTGTTTTTAATAGTAGCTTTTTGATGACTTGGTAAAATAACTTACCTGACTTATTAGAATAATGTTTATCCCACGCAAAAAAATGAAAATTAATCCATGAGGTGAAATAGTTCTCAAGAGCCAACTTCATTAATTCGGGATTATTCTCGTATTTAAACATCGGTAGGTAAACTTCATGCTCCTTATTTTTGAAGTCAAAAATAAGCTTTTTTCTCGCAATATTAAGCACATGTAATGCTTCTATCATCGATGAAATCTCATCATTCCTGTTCATTTTTTTTCTTTACTTCCACAGCTTCTTTTTTTGCTTTTTGCCGAATCTCTCCAATCATGTCAATGGTGTGATCTTCAATCAATCCACTGGACAGATCAAGGCTTTTTGTGTAGCTGTTTACCAACTCTTTTATCCAAATAGAAGCAACGTTAGAATCTACTTGAGATTCTTTTAAAGTCGCAGAAACCTCTTTTAATGATTCTGAAAAGAATTTAGTCCTCTCTTTTCGCAAATCCTCTTGAAGAGTGGCGGCAAATTTAATTTCCTCTTTATATGATTTTACAGCCATTCCCGTTATGGGCATCGCTACCCTTTTGGATGATAAAATTTCGCGACGTTTGTGTAAAAAGAGCCATGATGAGTCGCCGTTTTTCGATGATCGGTTCAGTTTAGCCGTTTTATGCTGATTTCCGGCCATTTTTTTTAGTTTTTGGACGTACCAGTCCAGCCGCCTTGCCAACCATGGCTTGACACGGCCCGCTCCTTGACAATCTACTGCTATCCGTCGTTACGTTGCGCATGCCTCTTTCAATTCTCTCCGCTCGAATCCATGGGCTATGGACCGCAGGATGGTCTCCATGGAATCAACCCGGTAGTTGTGGAAAAAACCGCGGACAGTCTCCCACAGGTATCTTTTTGATTCCGCCTTGGCCCATGCCTCCTGGAAGAGCCAGCAACTCATCTGCTGAATCTGGTCGAGCAGGAAGGCCAGCATCATCAGGATGGCGAAAACAGCGCTGAGATTCTTTTCGCCAAGGCCATAGTTGTGACCGAGATTATAACCCTGGTTTTTCAAGGTATTAAAGGTCTCATTTTCGATTTTCCAGCGGGCTCGGCCGCCACGCATGATAGCAACAACATTTTCCCTGGTGATGGGAAGATCGGTTACCCAGCTGAATTTGGTGGTTTTGCCATGTTTATCAACCTGCCAATATTCCAGGAAATTGACCAGCAGATCCTGGTTTGACTGGTTGAGCGGTGCCTGATTGATGAAGCGGAAATAATGGATCTTTTCTGGTTCATCCGGATCTGTGTATTGAAATTCCGTCGCCTTGCCCAGCTCAACCGCTTCGTCCATGCGGTTGAAGAGAAACTGATGATCGCCCGGTTTGGCGCCCAGAATGTAACGCAGATCAAGCCGTGTCAGGTCCCGGATATGCGGGCCATTACTGCTCAGCCCGTCTTCCACCACGATCACCTTCAGGTGCGGATGCTCCCGGCGAAATTCTTCGAAGAATCGACCAGCGGCATTTCGCTCGCTGTCGTTCTTCTTTGCTCCGTCCTTTCTGGTGATCATTTCCGGAAAGACGGGAATGACCTCCCTGTGGTCCGGGTGCACAAAGGCGGCGGCAAACATCTGCTGGTAATACAGGATGCTGCCGTTATTGTTTTTCTTGCCCATGCAGTAATCGGATGACACCTTCTCCGAGGAGTAGAAGCCGGTGCCGTCACCGCTGAGCAGGTAATGGCCATCCAGAAAGGCCATCTTTTCAAAATCCTTGCCGCGTTGCAGCTGCCGGAACGCGCTGCGAAAAGGGGCACGCAGCGAGGAGAGATCCAGTGGGTCGAGAATGTCTCTCATCTGGCTGTCGCAGGGAATATCGGCAATGCCCCAGATGGTATGGAGATTTTCCGGCTCTTCGCGCCGCCGCTTGTCAAAGGCAAGCAGAGAGGGATCTTTCAGCTGGAACATGGCAAGAGCTGACATCAAGGCATCACCAAGTGATATTTTTGCATTGCCGGCACGATGGTCGGGGATTTTCTGAAAATCCTCGCGCATCAGTTGGATCAGGGCGTCGGCATTAAGATGTTTTCTCACGGTTCTTTTGGATTTGGCGGCCAGTTTTCTGACGGCTTCGATACGGTAAATTTTGCGCGGCTTCATGGCGATCTCCTATGTAATTTATTGATATCACATAGAAAAATCGCGACCACCCCTTCAGTGGGTTGTCAATAACAAAATGCGCCGTAGTTTAAAAAATTTCTTTGTTATTTTAAATAGTTATACATGCATACCCCGCCGCCAATGTCAGAAAAGACACCTGTCGGCACCAAAAATGTTTACGAAGGTCTATTTTAGAAATAATCATAAAATCAGATAGTTACATGGCGATCGGGAATTGCTGCTGATTTTACAAGTTCTAGATAATTTTTTTCATGTTAATAAAGAACTTTCAGTTTTTCCTGAAGGCTTGTTAAGCTTACTGCGT